>CAZZEF010000026.1:0-3429 GCA_964652875.1 uncultured Planctomycetaceae bacterium | reverse complement strand
ACATCGTTGCCGAGCGTTGGGCCAAAAGTATGACCAAGAATTATTCATCGCTGTCCAAAACGGACCCGATCTTTGCCGAAGCGAAAAACTGTATGGATCTCGCTTTGGTTGCCGCGGTGATCCTGTCGCAAAATCTGATGGACCGCGTTGGAAGCAGCTTTGATGGTTTGACTGATGAAAAAGCAGCTCCGCTGCCCAGTCGAATCGCTCCTAAAGCGGTTCCCGGCGATTCGCTTGTTAAAGTTACCGATAATCGCGGAAGCTATCTTTCCGTGACCGGCGGTGTTCTGATCAATCCTTGGGAGACGGTTAAAAACAATACGCAGCTCAAAGAAGATCTCGCCAACATGAAATCCGCCGTTGCTTTCGCTGGAAACAGCTGGTATGCGAACTGACTTTGATTGAGATCCGGTTTTTAATGATTTTTCTAAAAACCGGTCAACCGACAAAAAAGGACCGATTTTCAACGGTCCTTTTTTTGTGTACTTTTTGAAAGAGAGATCGACCGTTTAACCTGTCTTTTCCCCTTTTTGCGTGACTCCTTATCATTGAGGGAGACTTTTTTAAAAAATAAATATTGTTAAAATTGACCAAATCGAAAGAAGGTCTCTTGATTTATTTTAAAGAATGATATAATATATCATATACAACGTTCGGATATCTGAAAAAACTGTTTAACCAAAGGAAATAATATGGACAACAAAGCGCTTTTTAAAATCGGTTATGGACTTTATCTATTATCAGTATTGGATAATGGCCGCGACAATGCTTGCGTAACCAATACGTTGATTCAGGTAACGTCAAGTCCCTGTTTGGTAACGATTGCTGTCAACAAGCAGAATTTAACGCATGACATGATTCTCAGCAGCGGCAAGTTTAATGTTTCAATGCTGACGGAAAGCGCGCCTTTTGATATTTTCAAGCAATTCGGTTATCAAAGCGGCCGGAATGTCGATAAATTTGCGGGGAGAACACTCAAGCGTTCGCCGAACGGGCTTGTTTATTTTGATGAAAACGTCAATGCCTGGCTTTCAGGAAAAGTGATCAGTTCAACGGATCTTCCGACGCATACCCTGTTTCTGGCGGAAGTAACGGATGCCGAAGTATTAAACGACGAAGAGTCGGTAACCTATTCTTATTATCAGAAGCATATCAAACCGGCGCCAACGTCTGTTTCGAATAAAAAAGGATATCGTTGCAAGATTTGTGGATATATTTATGAGTCGGACGTTTTACCGCCCGATTTTGTTTGTCCGATTTGCAAACATGGTGCCGCGGATTTCGAAAAACTTTAAAATTCACAAAGATCATAATCAAGAGGCAATGCTCCTGCACTGATTTCAGATCTTGTAAAAATCGCGGTACCAACGGACGAAATTCTCAATACCCGTTTCGAGAGGCGTATGCGGCATCGGACCGTAATTTTTTTCGAGATCGCCCAGATCGGCGAAAGTTTCAAGCATATCGCCCGGCTGAAGCGGAAGAAAGTTTTTAATCGCCGTTTTACCGAGTACTTTTTCAAGTGTTTCGATCATTTGCAATAAACCGATCGGACGTCCGCTTCCGAGATTGTAAACGCTGTAAGGAACGGAATCGCGGTCCCGTTCGGGTTCATGATCCAGAAAACGAAGAATGCCGGCAACGATATCGTCGATATAAGTGAAATCGCGTTTCATGAGTCCATTATTATAAACGTCGATTGGATCTTCATTTAAGATCGCCCTTGTAAATTTAAAAAGGGCCATGTCGGGTCGGCCCCAAGGTCCGTAAACAGTAAAGAACCGCAGAGCTGTCATTGGAAGCTGATAAAGATGCGCGTAAGAGTAAGCCAAAAGTTCATTAGCTCGTTTAGTGGCCGCGTATAGACTGATCGGTTTATCAACGGGATCGGTGACAAAGAAAGGAGTTTTTCGATTGGCGCCGTAAACGGAACTGGATGACGCGGCGATCATATGACGGGCATCATTATTTTTAGCCGCTTCCATTATATTGACGAACCCGGCCAAATTGCTTTCAACATAAGTATGCGGATGTTTCAGCGAATAGCGAACGCCAGCCTGTGCGCCCAGATGAATTACTTTTTCAAATTGACAGCGGCGAAAGAGATCTTCAACACCAGTCCGGTCGGCCAGATCCATTTTTTCAAAATGAAAATCGGATCGGTTCTTTTGCGACTCAATCAGAAGCTGTTTCAGACGGGCTTCTTTTAATTCAACATCATAATAATTATTCATATTGTCCAATCCGATCAGGGGGACACCCTGTCGAATCAAGGCAAGGGAAACATGAAAACCGATAAAACCGGCGGCGCCTGTTACAAGGATCATAAGAAGACCTCAAAAAAATATTGACCGCGAACATCAACATAAAAACGTCAAACAGAATCATCAAGTCAAAATGTCATCATTAAGGTGCGGACATCGTTTACTGAAAAACGAGCGCGTTCTGTTTATTGATGAGGATCCTGTCCGTTTTGATCGGAAACAATTACTTGCGGAATGCCGATCGGATAATACTCGAACCCTGATTTTTCCAGTTCGAATCGAAGAAAGAGATTTCTTCCGTCGAAGATCACCGGATATTTGAGTCGCTGCTGCATTTCCACGATATCGGGAGATCGGAAGATCGTCCATTCCGTAATGAGAAGAAGGGCGTCCGCGCCGTCAAGAGCCGCGTATTTATCCTTGCAATATTCGATGGGGAGATCTTTTAAATAGCATTCCCGGGCCTGCCGAACAGCTTCCGGATCGAAGGCTTGTATTTTGGCACCGCGCCGGATCAGTTCCTTAATGACGGTGATCGACGGAGCCTCCCGCATGTCATCCGTATTCGGTTTGAACGCGAGTCCCCAAATCGCGAAGGTTCGGCTGGTCAGATCTTCTCCAAAACGCCGAACGACTTTTTTCCAAAGAACGTTCTTTTGTTCTTCGTTGACCTTTTCAACACCTTCGAGCAGATACGGTTTGATTCCGTTTTCGATCATCATTTGAACGAGTGCTTGAACGTCTTTGGGGAAGCAGCTTCCTCCGTATCCGCATCCGGCAAAAAGAAAGGCGGATCCGATCCGGCTGTCCGATCCGATCCCGAGTCGGACACTGTTGATATTGGCCCCCGTCGATTCGCAAAGATTTGAGATCTCGTTCATAAAGCTGATTCGGGAAGCAAGCATTGCGTTGGCGGCGTATTTGGTCATTTCAGCGCTTCGGACGTCCATAAATAAAACGTTGTTTCCGCGCAGGAAAAACGGCGAATAAAGTTTTTCCATTATTTTTCGGGATGAGTCCAGATCGGCGCCGATAACGACGCGATCCGGTTTCATGAAGTCGGTGATGGCCGATCCTTCTTTCAAAAATTCCGGATTACTCACAACGTCGAAATGGAAATCAAGCGCGCTGTTATCGCCGTGATCCGCCCGCATTTGAAGCGCGC
>CAZZEF010000025.1:534-34347 GCA_964652875.1 uncultured Planctomycetaceae bacterium | reverse complement strand
AAACAAGTTCCCGATTGCCAAAAACGTCATAAAGGTAAATACCCAAGCCGTTCGATTTATTTGGCTGCGAGCCTTCCCATTCAAGTTTGAATGGCGAATAGGAGGTCAAAAAATATTTTTCGGACAGCGGATACGGAGATTCATAAAACTCCTTGATCTCTCTTGTTTCCGATTCCGGGAACGGAACTTCAGGAGTAAGTCTTTGAAGCGACTGTTCGCCATCGACGCCCGCACTCGGATCAAGGAGAACAAGCGAACCGCCGGTCAGCGAATGATGAGCGGACGCGGTGAATACGTATTTTCTTGAATTGGGAACCGGAATCGCTTGAAAAGTGCAATGCGGCGACGGAGAGGCATTGCCCCAAACGGCGGAAGGATTTGTTCCATCGGGACGCATTGACCAGAGATTCTGATGTGTAACAGCATCGCGATCGATATAATCCCAACGGGCATAAATAATTTGACCATTCGGCGAAACGGCGGGAAACCATTCATTGGTGTCATGCCAGGAAAGCTGTTTGATTCCGCTTCCGTCCGGCTTCATGCGATGAATGGTATAGACCTGCCAGCGGAGTCCGAACCCCCACCAGAAACAGCGGGCGTATCCCAATCGCCGGGTTGAACTGAACACAATATCTCCGTCGGCCAGCCAGTTCGGCGTTATGTCGTCAAACGAATCTTTTGTCAGCTGCTTGAGACCGGATCCGTCAAGGTTTATTGTATAAATATGATAGAAACCTTCGTCAGGATCGGAAAAATGAACTTTATACGGATCGTATTTTTTACCGTCTTTTAGATCAACGTAAGCGAAAACGATTTTTTTTCCGTCCCAAGAGAGTTTCGGTTCAAGATAATTGCCTTCCGGAAGTCCCCCTTGAACAACATCGTTAATCTCAAGCGATTTACCGGGTTCTTTCAAAATAAAAAGACCGCCGCCAGATCGGGCACGCCATCCGAAATACTGCATGACCAGATGACTGTAAGAAGTCGGCTGTCTTTTGCAAAACAGAAGACTTCCAAAATCGAGCAGAGGATTTGAAAAAGCGAGTTTTCGTTTAGCTCCCCGAATCGCGGCGTAAACCAGTTCGGATTCCCGAAGAAGATCCTTGTCCGAAACGGAGGACGCCAATGCTTTCGACTGGATCTGTTTCAGTTGCTTTTCAAGATCCTTCCATTTCGCTTCTTCTTCGCGGAACGCTTTCTCGTCCATTTCTTCCTTTAAATCGTTCTTTAATCGCGCCGCTTTTTCAAAATGCTTCGCGGCAGCCGTTAAAAACGAATTCGGATCTTTCGGAACGATTTTATCTTCCCGAAGCCATTCAAACTGAATCATAACGCTGAAATCGGTCCCATAATTTTCAGGATAACGCTCCATTAAATATTGATCTTTCAGTTCACACTGATAAGACCAAAGATCCGCATCGTCCGGTTTGGGATCCGGTCCGCCCAGATAAAAAGCTTTGGACGCGGTATAAGTTTTTTTCGATCCGGTCAAATAAACAATCGAAGGATCCCAACGGGTCGTGTCGCAAAAGATCTGTTTTTTCTGATCAACGACGAAACGGATCCGGTCCCCTTTTTGGACGGTGCGTTCGAGTTTGTAATCGACGCCCTTTCCATCGCCGCCATTGAGATCGGCCTTCCAAAGTTCAAGATCATTATGACGAATAAAGACCGTTACCCCGTCAGAATTTTTTACGAGATGAAATTTGGCAACATTGCCGGTCAGAACTATTTTACCGTCTTCCGGAACATTGAAACATCGGACGGAAGGAGTATCGAAGCCGGGATGCTGCCAGTTCTTACCGACTCGGGCCCATTCCGTTCCGCATTTCCAATAGCGCGACTGATACCAAATATCCTTGCCGCCGGGAATCAGTTTGGAGTAACTCTGTTCGAAATCAGGGACATTTTCAAAGGATCCGCCATTGATTTGCCATTGAATCTTTGGAGTCGAATCTATTGAAACCGTTTCTTTAGCCTCAGTAATTGTCATAAAAAAATTAACTCCTGCCGCCAAATGGAGCAGGATCAGACTGAAAACGCAATTAAAGAACAGTTTTTTCATGATATCTTGGCCAGACTGGAGAAAATTTTAAATAAAATGATTTTTTTACAATATATATTATACTTTATACTGTCAAAGTATTATACAGGGAAGCGCTTTAATTTGGAAGTAGGCCTCCCGAACCGGTTTTAATGGAAAAAACGAATTTCGAGTATAAAATTATACGCGTTACCATAAAAGGATTCGAAATTTCTGTTCCGAATCCTTTCATACAGTTCTTTTTAAATTTTTGGTTTGACTCAACAATGAGAAAACAGGCTAAAAACGGACAGGTTTTCCCAAATGTAAAAAACCGGTAATTTATCTTTTAAATGAGAAGTTTGTTTCAGTCGTCATTATATAAGGGCTATCTGACTATTGGTATCGGCCAGCATAATATCTTTCAGGATAATATGTTCATGACGTTTTCGATAGTAAATTTTCAACAAGCATCTTACAACAGTTAAAATTATAAGTTGTTCCAAGGAATCAAAACAGTCGGAAATGTTTTTGGGCAGGTATACGGACAAGGCGTCAGCGTTCCAGTCCTGTCTTTTGCCGCCATTGCCAACAGATCATTATTAAATTGACGCGACACAAGCCAAAATGAATTGCCTTGACTCTTGCTGTCATTCCGGTACAACAGGATCAAGTTCGTTGATTAATTGTCCGAAAAAAGACATAATCGGATCACGGAAAACCGATCTTCAATATTCTTATCGGTTTCCTTAACCGCTGGCTTGTTTAAAAGATGCGTGTAAGGTTTTATGCGGATCTTTTTGATCAATTAATTAATCTCGCTTTTTTAGTTTATGCTTTATTATCAGTATTATACTGTTTTTATTTTAAATTTTCCATCATTTTCGCCGATTGACTGCGTGAATCGGTTGTTTGACGTTATAACGGAAAATTCATGATGGAATTGGTATATTACATACTGTTTTTATTTTAAATTTTCTATTATTTCCGCCGATTGACTGCGTGAATCGGCTGTTTTTTGACGTCATAACAGAAAATTCATGATGAAATCGGTATAATATATAAAATTTCATTGTAATTTATAAGCTGTATCTAATCCTATCAATATAACAGTACAGATATTTTATTCATTATTGATTCTAACGAAGCAATATACACCTTACCTTTCTGTATCTTATTGATAATGAAATGGATATTTTCGAAATACTTAGTACCGTCATAAAAAATAACGGTCTTGGGGAGTCGGTTTTTCAAAATTAACTGCCATATTTTCGCGTTAACGCGCAATTGGAACCCGAACAGCGATAAGGGTTACAAACTAAATCATTGGAATGAGCCGTCTGATTTTTATGTCATAATTTTATTCCGCTTGCAATAGACAATCGAAGCGGTTATAATATTCCGGAAGACAAAACGTTCCGAAAACTGATGGAGAGGATGTGTAATTGGATCTGTCGGCAATCTTGAAATAAAAGGAGATCTGAAATGCAGTTAGAAAAAGGCTTTGTTTTTTTTATTCTCTGTTTGGTTCTGTCTTCATACGTCGAAGGGGAGGAAATGACGCACCGGGGAGCCAAGATCACCAAATCGGAATTTGCGAAAACAGAAGCGCCGACACTGAAAATTCCCGATGGCTGGAAATTGCTCGAAGGTGATAAATGGACCGGGATCAATCCGCGGGAATACTATTTTACTTTGGAGTCAAATAAGAAAAACGATTCTGATCCCGTCATTCAGGTTCTTTGGCCCGGCGTCAAAATCGCAAATGTTTACGGCGGAAGCAATGTCCGCTCTATAAAAGACGGCGTCGAATTCAAAATGAACAGACAGAAAACGCCAACGGGGTTTACAACTTCTCTTCCGAAATTTGGCGCGGTCAGCATGTGTATTTTTCATAATTTGAAAGGATTGCAAGCAGGGCCTTACCGCGACCAACCGTATCCCGATACAAAAATTTCCGCGCAGCTGAATTATCTTTTCGCGGCCAGGGAAATGATGCGCGAAGCCGGTTTCACCGAGTCGGATAAAACGATCGACGCAACGATCAATCTTTACGGTTTTGAAACTAACTTCCCCAACGGTCACAAAGATTACCCTCCGCACTTTCATATCATGACCGAATGGAACCAATGGCGCGATCTTCGTGTAACTCACTTTATTCTGGACGAAAATGGAAGAATTCTCTATAATAATCATTTTGTGACCGAGAACGGAAAAACGATTAAGGAAAAATGCGTTCGACACAAACCTGACGAGGACATACTCATACCTGACCGAAGCGGCGACACGAAATTCATTTTGCGGATCCTTCCTGACGGAACTGGTCTGACGATGAATATTCCCGGCCGGAAAAAAGAATATAAAATCACCTCCGAAGACGCTGTTCATTCGGTCTCCTGTTACGTTCGGGAAAAGAATTCCGATCCTTGGAAACTTTCAACCGTTTCCCGGGTAAACGATGACGCGCGACAGGGAATCCTGACCGTCATAACAGAAAAAAATGGGTCAGCGAATCATGAGATCTGGCGTTATAATCCCGACACCGGCGAACAAATTTCTTTCGACAGCAAAAGTCATCAATAACCGATTCAAACGACGAAGAAGCAACATATTATCCTGCTTTTATTTTAAATTTTCCATTATTACTGTCGATTGACTGGCGAATCGACTGTTTTTTTGACATTATAACGGAAAATTATGGAATCGGTATATAAATCGGACCTGATTAAAGCCGCGAAACAAGCCGATGTTTTTGTTCGTAAACAACAGAGGGTCGGCCTCCTTCCGCATAATAAAATGAATTTCAAGATTGGAAAATTGTCCGGTTTATTGACCAGTACGATTTTTAAATTTCATCGGAATAAAGATCTTCCATTTTCCGAACATGATTGATCACCAATTGGCGCAGCTCTTCCGGTTCGATCACTTCCGCTTCGGCGCCGTAACCGAGGATCCAATAGAGAATTTCCGCCAACCCGCTAACGCGAAAACGAATTTCGACGCGTCCATCAGGAAGATTTCGAATTTTCTGTGTTCGATGCCAGCAAATTTCAGTAACGTTACAAGCGACTTTTTTGGAGAAGTGAATTACAACATCATAATCGGGACCGTGTTCAGGGATCATGTACCAGGCGTTTCCCAAATATTTTTCAAGATTGAAATCAGTCGGCGGAATAAAGGTCAAGCCGGTATTTTCCGTTTTTTGAATACGACCCAGCTTGAAAGTTCTGATTTCATGATAAAGATCGGCGTATCCGATCACATACCAAGTTTTTCCGTAAGTGATCAAATAGGGGTTAAGATTGGTTTCTATCGGAATCGCGTCAAAGGTTCCGCGGTATCGAATGAAAACAGTTTGTCCTTTATCAAGGGCATCGACAAGATCATGAAACATTTCTTCACTGGCATCGCCGGAATAATAAGGCATTTTTCGAAAAACGAGTCCGCCTTGAAAATTCGAGATCAAGTTGAAGAATTTGGGAGACAGCAAAAAGGAGATCTTCATGGCGATCGTTCGAATGGAAGAAAAGAAGGGTTCTTCCGCCGAATCGTCATAACTTTCCAAGAGTGAGAGAAGAGAGAGTATTTCGAGCTGGGAAAATTCGACGGGGAAAAACGCGGGCCGCAAATCGAGATGACACTGATGTTTGTCTTTGTTTAAGGAAATCGGAAATCCGGCTCTTTTGAGCTTATTGAGATCTCTTTCAAGAGTTCGGACGGACACTTTTAAAACAACCGCACAATACTGAAGATCATCCGTTTTTTCAAGAAGTATCATCAAGAGGATTAAACGAACAAGAATTTCTTCTCCTTTTGAAAAATCCTTCTCAATCATGAAACCGCCCTCTAAAAATCGATTATAATAAGCATATGGACTGCTGATCGAACGGAAATGACAACGGCAACCCTCAAATGAAATTTTATACAGCCAACATTTTAAATTTTCCGCAATAACCGCCGGCTGCCTTTTTTTGATCTGTCTGTTCTTTTGATGTTAAAACAAAAGTCGATCATGAAGCCGGTATGAATCGATCATTTCAGATCGGAATTTTCATCGATAAGCAGTTTGGCATTTTCAAGCAAAGTCTTTCGTTGGCTGTTCGCGTCGTTTTCTCTGCCGTTTCGATAGGCGTTATAGATCTGATTCATCTTTCCGCCATGCCAGAAATTGGACATTGCTTCGGTAAAGATCCGAAAACCGTGACGGATCGAGTTGCCTCCGCCCCAATCGGACCAGCGGGAATAAAGACGTTCCTGTTGGGTGAGCCAATCGAATTTTTCAGGGACCCAGCCGTCGAACCGCCCTTTTTGCTGATAGAGACGGGACTTTATTTCCAAGACTGTTCTTCCCCCAAGACAGGAGATCAGCAAAGTCATGTCGATAAAAGAAAAAACAGGATTAAATTCCGAATAGAATCCATTGAGAACGTTAAGAATATCTCTTCGATAAAAAGCACCGGAAAAATGGGGCGCGTGTCGCAGCCAGGACTGTGTTTTAAAATCCTGGGTGATCGGTCGGGCCAAGCCACTTCGGTCATAAGCGTACCCGACATGGACCAGAGGATCGGCTTGATCTGTTTCGGATGTTTCGATGATCAAGGGAATGACCGCCGAAATTTTGGGATTTTCGAATCGGGCAAGCGCCGGTTCCGTCCAATTGTCCCGAGCTACCGCACCGCAAAGAACCGGATGAACCAATTCTGTTTGAGCTGATCGGATCCCTTCGTTCAACGCTCCCAGATAAGAAGTGTTTTCCGGTACATCCAGAAAATGGATCCCTTCCTCGTCCTGTATTCCGTAACTGTCATTATAATGACAGCCGTTGAGAACAAGAATTTCCGTCTCCTCGGTCCGGAACTCCAGAAAAGAAGCCAGTGTCTCTTCAAATCGTTCGACGGAATCGTTTTGAAGGAAAGGAATGATTATTGTTAGTCGAGGCACATTACACCTTAAATATTGAAATAGACGGTCTTTTGACGTTAACCTCAAAACCTCCAAGCAAGATCCGCAACAAGCAGGTTCTCAACCCGTTCGACAAACGGAAATCATTGGGAAAGGATTTCAGTCGCGTTCAAAAAACCTGCCGGTCGTCCCCCATGTTTGAAAACGGGAGCAAACACAGCTTTTATACCGATCCTTGGGGGGGTTTTCACCGCGCTGTCAAAGCTTTTCCGATTACCAAAAAACCGGGAAACCGCGCGAGAATTCCTTTCTGTTTGCGGTATAAAGATCTTCCGGATCCTTTTTCCTGTAAAAAATCTTTGACAATTTATAAATGATACAATAAAAAGACACTGATTAAAACATCGTTTGTTCTTTTTTATGTCAAAAAATTGTAATTTTATAAAAATGAAAGACGGTTATTATCACTCCATCTGAATTCTTATGATTATTAAAACAATAACATAAAATCAGATGAAAATTTTTCTAATTTACTCCGTTTATAAAGCCCCAACACCAGCCCCTTTTAATGCGCAACACTTTTCTATTTTTGTTTCTCCCTTTGCTGAGAGACAGGCGAATATCAAAGAGACGCGCAAGGAAACACCAATGTAAACAGGTATGACATTTGGGAAATTGCCAATAATATACAGATATTTTACCATAAATTATTAAATATTTCCAGTGAAATTCTTTAGTATTAAAAAATTTGGGGTTAAAAACTTTCGGGGGCATGGTTTTTTGAAGCGGGCATCAAAGCCAGACGGCCATGAGCTTCCGCTTTTTTAGCGCTGTCCGGAAACTGAGTGACAATAAGATTATAGGCTATACGCGCCTTTTCATAATCTTCATACCGCAGTGCGATTTCACCTTTTAAAAAGAGTAGCCAATCGACAATGGCGGCGTCCGGATTCCGGGCCAGTTCTTCGTTGACGATCTTTTCCGCTTCCGCGAAATTTCTGGCGTCAAATTCGATCTTGGCAATAGCCCAAGCGGCATGACTTGCGAAATCGCCGCTGGGATAATTTCGATAAATTGTTCGGAAGTAGGCTTCGGCCCGGGAAGTGTTCCGACGTTCCCATTCGTTCAACGCGAGATAATAAAGCGCATCGTCCCGATAATCGGTATTGACCGGCGAGGTTACCACTTTTTCAAAATTTTCAATCGCTTTATCGCGCGCCATCAGTGAATCGTAATAATAACCGAGATAATAATGCGCTTCAACCGCCTGCGGAGTACCAGGAGCCATTTTGGCCAGTTCTTCCCAAGCCAACCGCGCTTCCTGATATTTTTTTTCATCTTTTAGTACGAGTGAATAAAGAAGAACAAGCTGCGGCGCAACTGTCGGACAGTCTTCCCAAAAAGAAGGCGATTTCATTCTCAAGGCAAGAAGAAGTCGTTCCGCCCGTTCGTAATCTTTATTGATATAACATTCACCAGCCCGATCAAGAGTCGAATTGGCTTCGCGCAAGGTGATCTTTTTATTCGTATTCAGACCCTGATTAAAAGGAGCTGTCTGACCGGAAACGCCGGTTTGTCCGTTATAGGCCTGACCTCCGTTATAAACCGGCGGTGTATTGACCGGCTGTCCGAATCCGTTAGTCATTCCGGCAGACGACGGATTCGGCGGACGATTAAAGGATGAGCCGCCGTTATAGTTGCCGTTTCCGCCAAGGCTCATCGAATCGGATCTGCCGGACGCGTTCGGACCGACATAGGGAGAAGATCCCGGATAATTGCCGGATCCGTTTTCGTTGATCGGTTTCAGCTGCGCCATTGAGTCGTTCATGCCGAATGTTGATGTTGATCCGCGACCGGGCATGACAGGATTGGCGAGCGCTTTTTTTCGTTCATCGTCGATCTTGGCCATAATGGTAAGGAAAGACTGATTGTTTTGAGACTGCGCGTATTTGTAAAGAGCGCTATAAAGCTGTTCCTGCATTGTATTATCGTCTGCGTATTGATGAGTGGCGGCCCAACGGCTTGCGTGTGCGCAAATCAAAGTACCCCCCGCCCCCAAAAAGTCAATGGGCAGTAATTTATTACTCGTCTGCGACGGAGTGTCATAATATCCGAAAACCAGCGCGTTGGGATTTTGCGGATCGACTTTAACCATCATGAGGTTTTTCAAAATATTAACGGTTTCCGTCCAGTTCCCTTTGGCAACTTGAACCATCGCTTTATAATAAGACAGAACATCCGCGGCATAAAGACCGAATTTGGAATTTTCAAGCCGTCCCAAAATAGCTTCCGCTTCTTCGAATCGTTCCAATCGAATCAAAATTTTAACCTTTAAAAGAGCGGCTTCCGGACTCATTTCGTTCAAGCGTTCGATCTGTTCGGCAACGGCCAGCGCTTCTGTATATTTTTCCTGCATGATATAACAGTAAGCCTGATACTGATACGCTTCAGAGATATAAGACTGCGCTCCTTGCGTGTTCTGATAGGTTTGAATAAATCCGTTGAGGATCTGAAGAGCCGCGTCGTAATTTCTCTGATCAATTTGAAGGTGCGCTCGTTGGAGATAAGCTTGCGGTATCAACTTGTAATTCGGCTGAGCGATTAGTCCGCTTAAAATATTGTCCGCGTCGGCATAACGGCCCGACTTGCCAATCGCGACGGCCCGATCGAGCTGACATTCCGATTTCAGATCACCATTCGGAAATTTCGAAAGACAGGAATCAAAATAATTAATCGCGTCATTATAATTTCCCAAATGTGATTCACACATTGCCAAATAATAATAGGCTTTTTGAAGTGAGGAATCTTCGGGAAATTCCTTGATGTATTCAATTAGGCGCGGTTTGGCTTCGGCAAAATTCATCAGACTGTAAAGAGAAAACGCGTAATGCAGGGAGGCTTCCTTATATACGGGCGCATTTTTCCCCTGTTTTATAATATAATCCAAATGTTGACGTCCGATCACGCTGTCGGCCATATTGACGAAATTGCCGCGTCGGAAATAAGAATCGGCCAGACGAAGTTCCGCTTCATTGCGAAGTTGGGATTTCGGATATTGCGCGATAAAATTATCAAACGCGCCGATCGCCTTGTCCCATTGCTCTTGCTGCCAGTAACCAAACGCCTGATTATAAAGATCGTCCCCCTGCGCCGCGTCGGCGGATCCAGTAAAAGCCAAACTGCAGAACAGGACAAACAGACCGACGAAAAATATCAGCGGGGATCGAATTTTCATAACGGTTTCTCCTGAAGGGAATGACGACAGACAAGCGTCTTCTCAATGCATGTTTATTTTCATATTTTCAATAATTAAAAATTTCCGACTTTTCACCGATCGATTGATTTTGCCGCTCGGTGTTATTATGAAGTCAGAATGAAAAACAATACGCGACCGGCCAACTGACTGGCCAAAGGAATAATTGTATCGGTCAATTTTTCTTCTCTTTTTCCAAAATCCGGATCTTGTCCCGAAGTTTGGAAGCCCGTTCATAATCTTCAATGGCGACCGCTTCCTCCATTTCGCGACGCAGCCGCAAAAGAATTAAGTGACTTTCGGAATTGGAGTTATGAAGAGGATGTTTTCCAATATGTTCCGTGTATCCGTGAATACCAAGAAGAAGCTGTTCAATATGCGGACCGAAACATTTATAATCGTTGGGGCATCCAAACCGACCGGTCTTCCGGAACTCTTGAAAACCGAGTCCGCAGACAGGGCAAACCTGAAAATCAAGTTCTTTAAGTTCTTCAGTCGCCTGATGCAGCGGTGAATTCTTGACGGAATCCTCTTCGGGAAAGTTTTCGCTCTCTTGAACGTCTTCTTCCAGATCTTTTTCAGCATCCTTCGGTTTTTTATGAAGATATTCATTCGCGTGAAACTCGCAAAAATGAAGTTCGACCGGCTCATCGTCCGTCATTTCCGTTATATGAAAAGTAGCCGGCTTATCACATTTCTGGCATTTCATTCTGAAATCTCCTGACTTTTTTATCATTAACCGCGCCTTTAACACAACTTAAAAGCGCGAAATATTTTTACTGCCGGCAATTTATCCGGTCCTCATTATTAAATTTTCCGCCAATTGACTTCGTAATTCGGTTTGTTCTTTTAATGCCGAAACAAAATTATACCGGTTTCATAATGAATTTTCCGTTATAACATCAAATGACCAGCCGATTCACGCAGTCAATCGGCGGAAATAACGGAAAATTAAAATAAGAGCAGTATAATAATAAAACCGATACAGATCTCCGACATCCGAACAGTCTCTTCCGTAAAAATATTAAATGAACGAAAGAAATGCCGGACTCGAAATTTTATTTATTTTTACCGCAGCAGTTTTTGTATTTTTTACCGCTTCCGCAGGGGCAGGGATCATTTCGTCCGACTCGCGCCGACCGGTTGCGAATGGTTTCGACTTTATGATCTTTACTGGCTTCAACCGCGGAATCCTGCTGCTGCTGAATATTTCCGCCGCCGGCGGAAACAGGCGTTGAGTCATGACGGGCTTCCGTCTCCGTCCAGGTTGAGCTGATGAAATCCTCGTCCAGTGTTTCGACCCGGAAAATATAATCGGTGACCCGTTCGTAAATGGAGTCCCACATACCGTCGAACGCGTGCATTCCGAGCCGTTTGTATTCAACTTTCGGATCCATTTGAGCGTATCCGTGAAAACTGACACTCGACTTCAAGCGATCCATAACAAGGAGATGTTCTTTCCAGGCAGCGTCTAGAATACCGAGAATCAGGGCCCGTTCGACTTTGCGCATTTCCGGATTGAAACGGTCTTCAATAATACACTCCAGCCGATCGCGAACCAGCAGGATATCCCAATGAGCAATTTCCCGCGGCGTGACCTGCCGGTCAAAATGATCGTTGAGCCATTCGCAAAGATCTTTGACCTTCGGATCGGTTCTGTCCAGTTTGACAATATGCCGGGAAGTAATACGTTCGTTGCGCAGAATTTGCAGATCCCGCGCTTTGCGAATTTTAGGAAGATCAATTCGTTCTTCAGCATAAATTTCCGTCAGACGACGATCAAGTTCATTATAATAATTGTCGGCTCCATCAGAATATTTTTTATTCAGTTCGAACAGGGTCTGTTCAATTTCATGGCGCTGTTTATTTTTCAAGGCGTCGATTGTAATATCGGATCCAAAACGGCGGTCGGCCCATTCGGCGACGGCTTCGCGGTCATATCTTTTTCCGGTCGGTTCATGAACGGTGAATTTGATCAGACCGGCGATAATGGGAAAGCGAATTTCCTTTTCCCGGTATTTGTCGATCACTTTACCGCAAATGGCGTCATAAAATTCTTCCGCGCCGAGATCCTTGAGCGGTTCCGGATCAATTTCAATGCCGAATCGAGCCTTCAGAAACGCGCAAACGGTATGAATTCCGTAATTCGGATCCAGGAACGGAGCCCCGTTGGAAAGATCGATTCCGTCGAAGAAATGCCGCGCTTTTTCGATCAGAAATTCGGCAATGTCATTTCGACCGATCTTGAGCAGATCCGATCCGCGCAACGTCGTCCGCCAAAGAAGATTGGCGCTCTTGGCCAGCGCACCCCAGTTCCATTCATCCTGCGGAACGTCAAGACTCAAATTCTCTTCGATCAGATCAAGAACTTTGGTTTCGGCCATTCGGCGTCCGTGATCCAGAGCGTATTCATTGGCGGTCTTGAAATCCACTCCGCGGAACTGCTTCATTTCAAATTCAGTATTGAGCTGTTTGGTCACCCAGGCGGCAAACTGTTCATAACCATAATTGGGATCAAGGAATTTGACCAGATGTTTTTCGAGCTGTTCGCGAATCATTTCGAGAATGAAATCCTTGGTATTGCCGCCATCGAGAATCCGCTGACGATAGGAATAGACGCGCTTTCGCTGAATATCCATGACTTCATCGTATTCAAGCAGGCTCTTTCGGGTATCAAAGTTCCGTTCCTCAATTTTCTTTTGAGCGCCTTCGATACGGCGGGTAACCATTCGGCTCTCAATCGCCTGCCCTTCTTCCATTCCCAGTTTGGTGAGAATATTTTTGACCCAATCACCGGCAAAGATCCGAACCAGATCGTCTTCGAGCGACAGGTAGAAACGGGAATCGCCGGGATCTCCTTGACGACCGCATCGTCCGCGGAGCTGAAGATCGATACGCCGGGCTTCATGACGTTCGGTACCGATGATATGTAAACCGCCGAGAGTTCGAACGTTTTCTCCTTCGGCTTTCATGTGTTCTTTTTGTTCAATGGCTTGAACTTTTTCGTTCCATTCCTCTTGAGGGACATCCAGACGGGTTGGGTATTTCGTTTGGAAATAAGCCCAAGCCATTGTTTCCGGATTTCCGCCAAGAATAATATCGGTACCTCGACCGGCCATATTGGTCGCGATGGTTACCGCGTTGAGACGGCCTGCCTGAGCGACGATTTCGGACTCGCGTCCGATATTTTCCGGTCGGGCGTTCAAGACCTGATGTTTAATTCCCCGCCGGTTCAATTTTTCGGAGATGAGTTCGCTTTTCTGAATCGTAACAGTACCAACGAGAATAGGGGCGCCATGTCGTTGAATGCTGGTGATTTCGGATTTGGGAATCGCGACAGAGGTCTTTTGTCCCTGCGGGACGATTTCAATTGCGGAATCGGTCTCTTTGGCGATTGAGCCGATGAGTTCCTCGCCGGAATTGTTTTTCTGAATAATATCCCAACGATGAACGCGTTCGATCTCATTGACGACGGCATCGTATTTTTCTTTTTCGGTTTTGTAAATAAGGTCAGGATGGCTGACGCGGATTACCGGACGGTTCGGGGGAATCGCAATGACGTCCAGCTGATAGATCTTCCAGAATTCGCCCGCTTCGGTCATCGCGGTCCCGGTCATTCCGGAGATCTTGTCATAAAGCTTGAAAAAATTCTGAAGTGTAATTGTAGCCAGCGTCTGATTTTCTTCTTTGACCTGAACGCCCTCTTTGGCTTCGACCGCCTGATGCAGTCCGTCACTCCAGGTCCGGCCTTCCATTAAACGGCCGGTGAATTCGTCAACAATAATGATTTCGCCGTTTTTAATGACGTAATTAACGTCCTTTTTATATAAATGATGGGCCTTGAGCGCGTTATCGATCAGGTGCGGCCAGTGCATATTGCCGATCGTATAAAAACTTTCAACACCGGCGAGTTTTTCCGCGCGTCGGACACCTTCGTCGGTCAGGTTGGTCGTATGATCTTTTTCGTCAACTTTAAAATCTTCGTCTTTAACGAGCTGACGGGCAATTTTATCGGCTTCCCGGTATCGGGTGACATCATCGTTGGAAGGTCCGGCGATGATCAAAGGAGTTCGGGCTTCGTCGATGAGAATATTATCCACTTCGTCGATAATGGCGTAATGAAGACGACCTTGCGACTGTTGATAGGAGGAAAGATAATGTTCATCGCCCCGGCGCGCGTAACGCATATTGTCGCGCAAATAATCGAATCCGAATTCGTTGTTCGTTCCGTAAGTAATATCGCAGGAATAAGCCTTTTGCCGATCATCAGTACTCATATTGCTCTGAATGGCGCCAACGGTCAGACCGAGTCCCATATAAAGCGGTCCCATCCATTCCATATCGCGGCGGGCAAGATAATCATTCACGGTTACGACATGAACGCCCCGGCCTTCAAGCGCGTTCAAATAGGCCGGAAGAGTGGCTACAAGTGTTTTGCCTTCGCCGGTCATCATTTCAGCAATCGCCCCGGTATGAAGAACATAACCGCCGATGAGCTGAACGTCATAATGACGAAGTCCAAGAATACGGGTACTCGCTTCCCGGCAAACCGCAAACGCCTCCGGAAGAATATCGTCCGTCGTTTCCCCTTCGATCAGACGCTCTTTAAAGATCCGCGTCTGTTCACGGAGCTGGTCCATCGACATTGCCTCATATCGGGGTGCCAGCGCGTTTATCTGATCAATGACCGGCTGAACCTTCTTTAAAAAACGCGCGTTCAACGATCCGAAAATTCCGGTTATGGCGTTTTCGATCCGGCGGGAAATTCCGCTGAAAAAATCGCCGATCATTTCAAATAACTTTTCTAAAATCTCCATATTATCATATCCATTCTTGGGCAGGAGGTTTGACTCTCTTGGGCCTGAAATTATTATGTTCTCTTTTAAACGTTCCAAACGGTGTCTGTCAATTAAAATATATAGACATTCTTTCAGCGTATAAGTTTAACGTTTTCGCGGCATTTGGTCAAGATAGTTTCAAAAAAAAAAGAATAAATGGCGTCTTTCTTTCAAATAAAAAAACGTGTATAATATGCTTGATTTGTTTTTGTCTGACTGTTATGTTTATCAAAAATCCCGTTTTTCTTATGTTCGCTATTGTCTCAAGGCCTTTTATTCTGTCAAAGACTTATAACGACAAGCTGAATCCATTAATAAACGGTTACATTTTAACGATTTGCGAAAACATGGCAAAACTATGTTTGAATGTAAAAAACAACAATGATAACAATAACATTTTTTGTTAATGTGTCATATTTCTACTATTTTGCCCCCTCGAAGGGATATTCATGACTCCGCGAAATTTTAAAATTATTATTCTTACCGCAATAATTTCCTTACTGCTGGTTTCTGAAACTTCGTTAAAAGAAAGAATTTTTCATTTTGTTTTAGGAAAAATTGAAAAAGAGGCCCTTGAACCAATCAGTCGGGACGAACTGCTCGCCGGAAGTTATAGCGGAATGACGCAACAGACCGCCGATTATCCTTATACCTCCTGGATCCCTCCCAACGATGTTGAGACTTACGAAAATGAACTTCAGGGAAAAATGGCGGGCATCGGTATTTTCCGGCTTCTCAAAGATCATGAAACGGGGGAATTTTCCTTTATTCCGATTGAAGACACTCCGGCAGTCCGCGGTGGTCTCCGCTTCGGCGACCGAATCGTAAAAGTCAATGATGAAAAGATTACCGATCTTAACATAATGGGACTGATCGACAAGCTCCGCGGAGATAAGGGTACAACAATCACTCTTCATGTTCGAACCCGGGAAGCGATAGAAAAAGCCGCTCAAGAAAAACGAAAACCCAATGACACGGAAGGTATTCGGAAACTGACATTAACCCGGCAGATCCTGCAGCAGGATATTATCTGCGGCGATTGCAGAAAAATGGACGGATCCTGGAACTTTCTTTTGGAAGAAAACCCGCAAATTGGCTATATTCGAATTATCCAGTTCGCCGATCTGACCGTTCCTGATTTTACCAAAGCCCTGAGTCAGATTGAAAGCAGCGGCGCCAAAGGATTGATCATTGATTTTCGCGGAAATCCCGGCGGATTTCTTCCCGCGGCGGTTGCGCTGGCCAACTTTTTTGTCCCTAAAGACAAATTAATTGTAACAACAAAATATCGGGACGGACGGATCAAGGGGAAATTCTTGGCCACTGACGGCCCTAAATGTTCGCTCCCGTTGGTTATTCTTGTTGATGAAGAGAGCGCCAGCGCCGCGGAAATCGTCTCAGCCTGTCTGCAAGATCATAAAATCGCCGCCATTGCCGGAACAAGATCTTACGGAAAAGGAACCATTCAGGAACTTTTTCCACTTCCATTCAATCAGGGAATGCTCCGTTTGACCGACGCGAGCTTTTGGCGCCCTTCCGGGGTTCCTCTTCATCGCTTTAAAACCTCACAAAAAGAAGATCCATGGGGAGTTCATCCCGATGCCGGCGCCGATGTTCCCCTTGATCTGTTCGAGTTCGAAACCGCCCTTTGGATCAGAGATATCCGGGAATCGCTGCCGTCACAGGAAAAAGAGAAAGCGCTCGCCTTTTTTCATCAAAAATACAAGGATATTCAACTTTTATCGAAATCAGAACCCCGCTCGCCGGTTAATGCTCTTTTAGACTCCAATTTTGGTTTTAAGTACAATAATACCAACAAGAAAAAAAACGCGGCGGAAACAAAAGAAAAATTTCGGATTACCACTCTGCCCGACTTGAAGGGAAATGCTCCCCGATACGACCGCCAGTTTGATAAGGCGCTTGAGATCTTGAATGAAAAAATGAAGCTGAAACAAAACAATTCCAATATAACACCGGCGAAAAAGCCTGTTCAACTCAAGGACCTGCTTAAAAAAATTCCTGAAACAGATCCAAACACCAACAATATCGACCCCAATTTAAAAGCGGCAAATTTGCCCGAATACGAGAAAAATTTGGATTCAGGGACTGCTGATAATGAAAAGAAGAAAAAATAACCGGCCGACTCCTCCCCAGTTTCCGCTTCTGCGTCGAAAGAGCTGATATTCCTTGAAGTCGATTCGCGGATTTGGAGAAAGTATAATTTTTGACAATACAAAAAATAACGACGGTTTAAAATTACGAACATTTTTAAAACAACTTAAACAACAGATCCAAAACAGAAGGGCAAAATAAAATGAAAAAATCGATTTTCTTTGTTGTTTGGACGATCCTGCTGATTGTTTTATCTGAACTCAACGGGGCGGAAGAAAAATGGGTTCCTCTTTTTGACGGAAAAACATTGACCAACTGGAAGGGGACCAAACATTTTGGAACGGCGGAAATCGCGCTCAAAGACGGAATAATTGTTCTCCAGCAGGGCTTGATGGCCACGTCCATGAAATATGTCGGAAAAGAGCCATTTCCCAAGGAAAATTATGTGATCGAATATGAAGCCCGGCGAACCAAAGGGAACGATTTCTTCGCGGCCATGACTTTTCCGGTCGGAAAAAGTTTTTGCACGTTCGTCAACGGCGGCTGGGGAGGATCCGTTGTCGGTCTTTCCTCCATCGACGGAATGGACGCCTCCGAAAACAGCTCCTCCTCATACATGGAGTTTAAAAACAATCAATGGTATAAATTTCGCGCGGTCGTTACAGAAAACACCATTCGGATCTGGTCCGACGACAAAGAAGTGATCTCTTATTTAATCGCTGACAGCGAACTTTCCGTCCGATTGGAAGTTGACGGCTGCAAACCACTTGGCTTTTCCGCTTGGGAATGCGAAGGTGAGATCCGGGCAATTCGGTACCGAACCCTGACTTCAGATGAGATCAAAGCCAATAACGAAGCCGCGCAGAAAAAAGACTCCTCTTCCTCCCCCTGATTTTTTGGTACGGATCGTCCGGCAAAAACGGCGGTTAACTTGACACTTTTTATCAGACGGATACAATAAAATAAATATTAATAATTTTATAATACAGATAAAATATTTTTTAAGGAGGCAACGTCATGACGACTCGGGAAGCGATTCTTGACACGATTCGAACGGCGCTCAAAGCGAAACCGCAGGACTCTTCTTTGGACAGATCCGAACTGGATCCGAAACTTCCTGATCCGCCGCAGGTCTGGCCGGTAACAGGAAAATCGACGGAAGAAAACTTGAAAGAATTCGAAACGAATTTAACTGCGGTCTCCGGACGGCTTGTTCGGTGCGCCGATCGAGAAGCGGCGGAGAAAGCCATTGCCGAAAGAATAAATGAACTGAATACGGACAACGCTGAATTTCCGTTTGCCGTTATGACCAAAGATCTTCCGCGGACAATCGCGAAAAATGTTCAGGCAATTCTGGGCGATTCTCTCAAACTCGTCTTTGCGCCAGCCAATCCGGATCAAGCCGATCCCAAAAGCTTCTCTTCAATGAAAGCCAGCCTTGTCGGCGCCGAAGCTCTTTTGGCCGACACCGGAACCGCTGTTATCAGAGCCGCTTCCGCTTTTGATCGGCTTTGCTGTTATCTGTCGCCCGTCTGCTGGATCGCCGCCAAAGAATCGACCCTGCGCGAAAATATGCCCCATCTTTGGCCCGATCTGATGAACCGGGTTAAATTGGATCAAAACGACGCCGCCAAAACCGGCGAATTTCTCTTTATGACCGGACCAAGCCGAACCGCCGATATTGAGAAAATTTTGATCCTCGGCGTTCACGGTCCTCGGGAAGTCATCGTTTTCTCCATTATGAATGAATAAATTTAACCGATAAAAATAAACAACGGCATGTTATACCGCTTTTATTTTAAATTTTCCATTATTTCCGCTGATTGACTGCGTGAATCGACTGTTCTTTTGACGTTATAACAGAAAATTCATGATGAAATCGGTATCCTAAAGGAGTCTGTCTCTTGAAAAGTTTTTCTGATCGTTTAACCGCCGCGGTTCGCGCTAAAAAAACTCCTGTTCTGGTCGGACTTGATCCCCGCTGGAATCAGCTTCCGAAAATTTTTACCGACGGTCGGAACGGATCCGATCCGGAAACCGTTGCGGACGCTTATGAAAAATTCTGCCGGGCCATTGTCGATATCGTCGCGCCGATTGTTCCGGCGGTCAAACCGCAAGCAGCCTTCTTTGAACAATACGGACCGGCTGGAATGAGCTGTCTTGCCCGGATCATTCGATACGCTTCTGAAAAAGGACTCGTTGTTATTCTCGACGGCAAACGGAACGACATCGGTTCGACCGCTTCCGCTTACGCCGCCGGTCTGCTCGGGCCGAACGGATCCAGTCCCTGGGGCGCCGACGCTCTGACCGTCAGTCCCTATCTTGGCGATGACAGCCTGACTCCTTTCGTCGATACCGCCAATGAACGCGGGGCCGGGATCTTTATCCTTGTCAAAACATCCAATCCGGGCGGGGCAATGCTTCAGGATCTGATCGCGGACGGCAAACCGATCTATCAGCATGTTGCTGAATTCGTTGAAAATCTGGCGGTTCAAAGTCGGCAAACATGTTCCATTGATTCCGATTACGGCAATATCGGCGCTGTTGTCGGCGCTACCTGGCCCCGTCAGCTCGCCGAACTGCGGGAGACCATGAAAAACACCTGGCTCCTTGTGCCCGGTTACGGAAGTCAGGGAGGCGGCGCAAAAGATGTCGCCGGCGCTTTCGACCTACACGGTTTAGGTGCCGTTATCAATAATTCCCGCGGTATTCTTTTCGCGCATTCCTCTAAAAAATACGCCGAATCGTTCGGAGAAGCCCGTTGGGAAGATGCCGTTGAAGCGTCCGCCAAAGAAATGATCGCCGCACTGGCCGCTGATACGTCCGCAGGAAATCTTTAACAGATCTTTCTCAAAAAACTCGGCGTTATTTCTCTTTTTCCATTCTGTTTCCCGATTCTTTCTTGAATCGGGATTTTTTTGACTTGAAGTAAAAAGGACCGAACAGATCCGGACGAAGTTTCAATCGGCGCTGATCAATCTTAAAATCGTTTCATGCGCCAGCCGAAGTCCGAACATTCCGGTAAGAGTCGGCATACTCCCCAAAACATTCCGACGCCGTCCCGGCAGCTGGGTGTCGTCTTCCGAATAATCGGACGGAAGTATTCTTTTATCCTCTTCCTCGCGCATCTGTTCCGATGAATAGACACAAAAAATATCGTCCGTATTAATTCCCTGACGACGTAATCTTTTGCGCAAAAGCGCGGACAAACGGCAATGCGTCACTTCGGTCAGCCGTCCGTACCGGATCAGATCAGGATCGGTTCGAAGCGCCGCGCCCATACTGGAGAGAAGCGGAATTTTTCGTTCAACAGACCGGGCAAGAAGATCGACCTTCGGACCAAGCGAATCTATCGCGTCGATCAGAAAAAATTTTCCTTCCGACAACGTTTTATCAAGAATGCCTGAAATATTTTCCGCATTGAGAAGTTCCTCAATCATTTCTATTTTGATCTTCGGATTGATCGAATACAGTCGATCACGCGCCGCCTCCGTTTTCTTATGTCCGACAGTCGGCCAGACGGCGAAAAGCTGACGGTTGATATTACTCGGCTTAATCGTGTCACAGTCGGCGAGAATAAAAGATCCGACTCCCGCACGTGCCAGCGCCTCCAGCGCGAAACTCCCGACCGCACCCAAGCCAGCCGCAAATATCCTCGACCCATGAAGCTTGTCCACCGCTGCGGTTCCCAGCATCATGCGTACCCGTTGAAACTGATCAAAAATTATATCTGACATTAAGTATTTTCCTGCTCTGGTTCTGTATGTTTCATATAATGCCCTGCTCCTCTGTTTTTAACAAGCAAAATTAATAATATTTTCATTTAAATAATATTATGGCCTTCACTTGATTGACAATAATTGTTATTGTCTGCAATTCAACAAAGTCTGGACAGCAATGAAAGACTTCCTTTGAATGATATTTTAGTCCAAGAGAACAATTCAGCAAGACTGATGAAAAAAACAAAAAATAACAAAAGAATACAGTACTATTATAAGATTAGTAAATATATTATATATTATCGTTTTTATATTAATACAAGTATTTTTGTTTATACTTTCCTGTAATATTTATATTCTCCTGTTTAACATCCATTAAAGCAAATAGGCCGCTAAACTTAAAATAATCGGAAAAGTTTATTTATTTTTACAATTTTTCTTAACCGTTAATACTGTCACGGTCGATAACATTGATTGGAAGGTTCTCCGTCCGGATCTGCGCCGCAAGGCCCGGGATGGTCTTAACGATCCGGACATAATACAAGGAATCCAAAAGTCAAGGACGACAATTATGAAAAAAACACTCAATCAAAAAATTCGCAAAGTATGCAAGCCGCTTTTCCTCGGAATTTTTCTTTCCGGAGCAATGTTAATGCCGTCGATGGGCTTTTTCTCTCAAACTCCTCTTTACCGGAGTTTGTTTGCGGCGAATATCAATACACCCATTCAAACGGATACCACTGTTTCGTTCAATATTTCCGGAGGAGAATATTTCGGAATTTACCAAAGCGGCGATTCGATTGAGACAGCTCAGATTACTTTTGAAAATCAAACAAAAGGAGTGATCGGCTCTCTGGATACCAGCATTACCGGTTTGACGGGCGTTCAGGGTAAATCGCTTGCTCTGAGCGGAACATCAACTTTAACGATCGGATCTGGTTCAACCGAAACAGAATATGGAACTCTTTATATTGCCGGATCCGATACCGCTTCCATTCTGACGATCAATAGCGGCGCCAGTCTCGTTCTCAATCCTTATTCCCAAGTCAATGTTGGTTACGCAGAAAACGGAAGCAGCTATAGCGGACAATTGGTTATCAATCAGGATTATACAATCGAACAAGATCATGTGACGATTAATGTCAATCCCAAAGGCTCAATGACCGTTAACGGCGATCTTATTATTGGCCAGACCGGAACCAACACGACCATTAATGTTGAAAGCGGAACGCTTGTTTGCAACAATCTAAAGGATTATAATTGGGGATCCAGTGCCGATTACGGAAAGTTGGTCAACAGCGAAGGAACAATCACCGTCAACAACTATTTGACTTGGTATTCCACTCTTACCAATAACGGAACGATTACGATTAATGGAGCTGTTTCAACGGATCCTGATTCCCTCTCGACTGTTTACAATTATACCGACGATGCCGATGCCGTTTTGGCGGCGGCCGGCAATCTGCTCATGACATACAATTCCTATGTGATTAATGGCTCCATTTACGCCGGTGATACGACGGGTAATACCGATCTGACGAATAATACCGGAACGTTGACGGTCAAGGGCGCCCTATCCTCCGCCGCGGGAAGCAAAATCGTTGCGGGCACCATGGACTTGTATTCCGCCAACGATGTCGCAACCGGAATAGCCCAGTTCAGCGGATCCGTTTACACCAATAACATGACCAATTCGGGCAAAATCACTTTCGGTGCCTCCAACGCGGTCGCGACAACGATCAATGTCAATAATTTGATCCATTCCCAAAATTACACCTTCACGGAATCGTCAACAACAACCAATTATGGCGGATCGGTTTATATTTACGGAACAACCGCCAATAACGCGACAGTGACCGCGGGCGGAATTCAAGTCGATTCTTATACTGATACAACGGACAATTCCGTTGAAGGCGGTAATCTTGAATTAAGTACAAACGCGACCCTTGAAATTTCCGGTCTCAATGATAAGAAATTTGACGCAAACGGCAATACAGGATCAGGCGACGGATATAATTACGATATTTATCTCGGCGGTATTTTAACTGCGGGCAGCAAATCAACCATTACTTTCAAGGATGACATCGGCGGTATTGTTCTTGGATCCAATGTTTCTGTCACAACATCATCGTCGACAACAACAACCACCGTTACCGGTTCGACCGTTACCGGAACTGTTACCGGAAAAACACTTTATCTCAGCGGTGCCGGTATATACAATTCAGAAAAAGCGGTTTACGATCTGACCGTTGCTTCCGGGGGAATAATCAACGCGGACAACAATTTGGTCCTCAACAGCCGTGTATCAAGTACAACAAATACGATGGGCATTCAAAACATCGGAACGATCAAGGCGGCTGAAAACCTCACTTTTGAAGGGACAAACATCTATTTGCTCAACGGCAACGGCAAGACCGCCGCAACCATGACGATCGGAACATTCGACTCAACCGCGGATAATTTCGGCGGGGGACAAATAGTCACCGCGGCCGGATCGACCACTAATATTGGAACCCTGACTCTTGACGACAGCGTTTCTTTAAAATTGGGAACAATCACCACTGATCAAAAGACTTCAGGCGGTGTTCTTGAAATCGAAAACGCGACCGTTAAAAGCGGCGGTGTTATCACCATCAGCGGCGGAGGCAAACTGATCACCTCGGCTAACGCGGAAAATAAAAATGGATCTCTGACCGTCGAAAACGGCGGAAATATCGAACTGACTGTCGAAAATAAAGACTCAACAACAGCCGTTATCGGAGGCGTGTCCACCAATTCAACGACAATGAACGTCAACATTCAAAACGGCGGAAAAATATCTACCGGATCGACAAGCGTCGAAGGAACTTCCTATGCCAATACCCTGACGATGCAATATGCCGAGATCGCCAACGAAGGATCCATTACCGCACAAAACGCCGTCAGTATCGCTCAATCGACGTACTCCGGAAATGGCCAAATCAATTCTGCCTCCGTTACGCTCTCCGCGGGAAGTACACTGGAAGCTTCCTTGAATAATACCTTGAATTTAACAAGTACTTCAAACGGAGCCAAATTCGCAACCGCTGATAATTCAAGTATTAGTGTTGAATTCGGAACTGATTCCAACTCGCCAAGTGTTCTGGATTTCGCCAATACAGCCAGCGGAACAGTTACTCTTGCCGCAGGATCTGTTGTTGAAGCAAGCAACATTAATGACCTTAATATCGGAACTTACACTCGTGTCTTGATCGACGAAAGTTCCGCAGCCAGCTCCTATGATGAAGCGACCTATGAAAAAACGGCGTTTCAGTCGATCGAAAAGAGCGCTTACGGCGATAACAACGGTGTTCTGCTGACCTTGAATGTCGAGGCAAGAACATTCAGCGAACTGGCCTCTATTTATGGACATACGAACAACCTGATCAATATGGGCAACTATATTGATTCCTTTGAAGACTCCGATAAGGCTTCTGAAGATCTTTCCGATCTGATTACCGATATTCGCGAACTTGGAACCAAAGCGGAAGTATTCGACGCAATGACCCAAATGTCCGGCGTCAACAAGGCCAACAGCCTCGCAATGGCAATGGACACCCCCTGGATCGCCGCGTTCGACCAAATGGGTTATGAAACGCACGGTCCCGCCGCGGACAATTACGAAGTCGGTCCGGCTTATCTCGGTCAAATGAGCTATGACGGATATTATGACAATACAAATCCCAATGGCTTGGTGGGCAGTATGTTCGGCACTAATTCCGATTATCAGCGGTACAGCTTCTGGGGCGTTGCCCAGCATACGACCATGAACGCCGACAGCGACGGAAACAGCGCCGCTTACGGAATTTCCAATACAGGAATGACCATCGGACGCGACTGGCTCAATAGTGAAGGAACCGTTGCCGGACTGGCGTTCCATTTCAACCTGCCTTTCCTTTACGGTCAGAACCAGCGGATTGAAATGAATAACTATCACCTCGGTTTTTATGCCGGTAAAAAGAATTATGCCGGAACCGGCGTCAAGTTCTATATCGATTACGGTATTCAGCACTATACCAGTAAAAGAAGTGTCGAAATCGGAGATTTTTCCGATCTTTACAATACCGATTTCGACGGGCAAAGTTTCGCCGCCTGTCTGCAGCTTTCGCATGACATGAGTCTGAACTGCTGCACTGTTCTCCGTCCTTTGATCCAGCTGGACTCCCAATTCGTCTGGCAGAATGACGCCAAGGAAAGCGAAGGCACCGCCGCCCTTAATTATGATAAAGCCGACTGGAACCAAACCTTCCTGAGACTCGGTTGCGAAAGTGAATTCAATACAAGGTTTTACCGGTTTACGTCAAGAGCCATTTACGGATGCCTCCTGAATGGCGAAACCGCCCCGGAAATGGCCGCCTCCTTCTCCAACGTCTCCGGAGGATCGAATTTCATGATCCAGGGTGTTGACGTCGGAAGCGCTTTCGGCGACCTGGGGATCGGCGCCCTCGGATATTTCGATTGTGAACATAAATGGTCCATCAGCGGAAATTATGACTTCACCTTCTCCGAAAATACCCAAGCGCACACAGGAGCGGTCAGTATTTCCCGTTTCTTCTGATCCTGAAAATTCAAACAAAAAATTTCACCTTCTGTATATTGACTTTTTGTCGATACCTTGAATACCGGCTGCCGGACCATCCCCCGACAGCCGGTTTTTTTATTGACCGCGGATAAACGGCTTCGGCTTGATGATGTTTTTTCGATCCAATATTAAAAGGACGGCCTGTTATACTGCTTCTATTTTTAAATTTCCGTCCTCTCCGCCAATTGACTGCGTGAATCGGCTGTTCTTTTAACGTTATAACGGAAAATTCATGAGGGAATCGGTATATGAAGTCTATCGGCACAGCATATTCTATTTCGAACCCCTTTGCCCGGTGAGCGGGCGCCAGTGAAACAATTCCCAATATTTTCGATCCGTCTGATAAACATCAATCGGTGTTTTATAATCGTAATCTTTCGGCAGAACGCCGAATCGGATCATTTCGCGGGCATATTGCCGACAGGGAACGATCGGACCGGGTACGGAAAAGCGCGGCTGCTCCTTATGAAGAAATTCGACACCCCGACGAATCGCGGCCAAAAGTGTTTGATAATCTTTATCCGTTCGATCGGCAAAGACAGGGGATCCGTCCGCGTTTTGGCATTTTTGCAGTCCGCCCGATTTTTTCGCCAGCGGCGCGGTCAATATCACTGACTCTTCCGGCCGTGTCAAATTGAAATATCGGTCCGTCGGATACACATTCAAGGTAAAATGAACGTTGGTGTAAGTCGATCGGTCCATTTTGGGAGTTTTGGCCGGGGGATTGCCGCTGAGTCTTTCAGGAAGTTCCGGTTTTCCGCACTGATGACAGGAATTGCACCGATTCAAAACAACCTCACGCATCGCGTCCGATTCGGGCCAGTTCAAATCATTTTGAACAGTCCGTTCAACGTCCCGCCAGCGTATACCGTTACCACTTGCAGCATAGGTGCCCGCGTAAACCGCCCCCGTATCAAGCCAATATTTTATTATTGTTTTTTCTTGCTCCGACAACCTCACATTATAATGATTCGAATTGATCAGCTGAAAAAGATTACTGGCGGAACTTCCAACTTCATACGGCTTAAAATTACTCGCGGCCCGATTGCGGTTGTCGCCCAAAAGCTCGCGCCGGGAAATCGTCTGATAACTCATTATACCGTAAATGGACCAGTCGCCGGAAAGATCAACGCCCCCGTCCTGTCTCGTATAATGATGACATTCAACGCAATGCCGGTCGAATATCGGTTGAATGTCCCTCGGAAAATCGAACAGATCCGGAACATTCGAAAGCGGCTTCGGGGCCAGCGGTCCTTGTTCCGTTACTTCAAGAAAACGATGAGCGAAACTGTTTTGCGGCGTCTCGGTCCGCGTTTCATGACATCCGATACAAGAGGTCACCTCTCCCGGCATCACTGATGTAAAACTGTGCATTCGCTTAACCGGTTTTCCGTCATGATCATAAGCGATAAAGAAGACCGGACGCATCGGCGGCAGTTTCATTAACGCGGAACCCTGCGGAGAAACAGGGACCGTTCCAAGGATCCGCTCCAGTAAAAAAGTACCGCCGTAACTGATCTGATCCTGTGTTCCCTGATGATGAATCGGAACCGGAAGAATTTCAAGAACGAGCAGTTCCTTAATAGATCCCCGTTTGACTTCTTTCATTTGCCGGCCCTGATAAATATCAGTAAGAAGCAGTGTTCCGAATTCCGCGGTCAGATCGATTCCCTCGGGAAGGATCGGTTCGCGTTTTCTTTGTTGAACCGGCCGGGGCTCATGAATATAATATCCCTTCTGACGATCAGCCGCATCCAGTGTATAAAGTGTTTCTTCTGTCCCCTTTTCATTCATGAGAAAAAGAGCGGGGCCGGAGGCGGCCATAAATTCTTTTTCCGAAAAAGACCAGGGATCGATATACATTTTCTTTCCTTGAGAAACAGGTACCGCGCTGTCAGGATCGTCGGGACCCGTTTTCGGTGAAACAGCGACGAGTGGACCGCGATGATCCTTTATTCCGTGATTGGGGGAAAAAATCGCCGCAATTTTGCCGCTGCCGGGAATCGGTTTCGCGTCGAGCATGACATTTCCGGGGATCTGGTTCCCGTAATAGATCTGCTGACGTGTTCCGTCAGGATTCATAGTCCAAAGATGATGATAATGAAGTTGACTGCGATCGACGTATTCCCAACGCATATACAGGATCTGACCATTGGGAAGCATCCAGGGGGTATTGTCATGTTCGACATTACAGGACAGAGGAATGATCCCGCTCCCATCGGCATGACATCTGTATATTGTCGCCACCGGAAGCCAGCCGCAGGGGGTCCATCGCCGTGCCCTGCCCGAAACAAAAACAATATCGCCGCTCGGGAGATAACAGGGTTCAAAATCGTCCCAAGGATCGAACGTAAGTTGTCGAAGTCCGCTGCCATCCAGGTTGATCTCATAAAGATGATAAATTTTTTCTCCGTCTCGGTAAAAGGAAAAAATCATTTTTTTCGCGTCATAATGAATTTGCGGATCGCGGATCGAGCCCGTTTTCGTTTCAAGCAGTATTTTGACTTTTTTTGTTTTCAGATCAAGCAGGCAAAGTTTCGCGCCTGTTCCGTGAGGATAAGGACAAGTATTTTCATCAAACGCAAAATAACCGAAATTGGCAAACCAGTGCGGATCGGTTCCCGGCTTGCGGGTCACAAAAACGATCTCATTGATCCCTTTCATACCGTTTTCGCGGAACGTTTGATAACAGGACTGCGGATCCGGTACTTTTGACCAAGTCGAATCCGGCGTTAAAAAAATGACGGTCAGAAACAAAAATAAGTACCATACGGAATTTTGCTCTGTTTTCATTCTGTTTTATCCTTATACTGCTGTTTTTAAAATTCCCGCTGCGTCCGCATTGACTTTGCGCATTGACTGTTTTTTAACCAAGCCGCAAAAAAAGAATACGCTCGGCCATTTATACCGGTCTCATAATGAACTTTCCGTTATAACGTCAAAAGAACAACAGCCGATTCACAAATTCAATCGGCGGGAATTACAGAAAATTTAAAAGAAGATCTGTATAAAACATTAATATTTTATCAAAACGCAGTCGGTCTGTCAAATTATTCAAATACAGAAATAAAACGAACCCGGCTTAAGAGACCGATCTTTACTCCTTGCCCGGTCAGATCGTTTTCGATTTTCAGCTCTCATCTACCCTGCTTCCTGACCGATTTTTCATTCAGTACCGCAAGAGCCATCGGTATTAAAACAAGGCGGTCAGAAATCCTTCCAAAAGTAAGTATTATTCAATATTACAAGAATAAAAAAATACCGCAAAAACTCAAACCTTACTTTTTTGAGTTTCAGCGGCATTAAGGATCATGTCTCGAATCGCTTTATACGAAACTTACCTGACAACGTTTTTTGTCTTCGGTCAAAATATTTATTTCTTTTCGTTGATCCAGTCGGTATGAAAAGGACCTTCGCCCGGTTTATCAACTCTTTTATAAGTATGTGCGCCAAAATAATCGCGCTGGGCCTGCAAAAGGCTTGCCGGAAGGGAAGCGGACCGATAGGAATCAAAATATGAAAGAGCTGTCATAATACCGGGCGCGGGAATACCAAGTTCGACAGCTGTCTTAACAACATTACGCCAAGAGCTTTGAGCCTTTTCGACCGCGTTCTTGAAGTAAGGATCCAAAAGAAGGTTTTCCAGCTTCGGATCGACGTCGAACGCGTCCTTGATTCGTTCAAGGAAGACGGCACGAATAATGCAGCCGCCGCGCCAAAGCATCGCGATTTGTCCGTAATTGAGTTCCCAACCGTATTCTTTGGCGGCAGCCTGCATTTGAACGTATCCTTGCGCGTAACTGCAGATCTTGGACGCGTAAAGCGCTTCGCGGACCTGCTGAACAAATTCCGCACGATCGCCCTGATACGTTCCGGTCGGACCGGAAAGGATCTTGCTGGCACGCAGACGCTGTTCTTTCATCGCGGAAATGCACCGGGCGTAAACCGCTTCGGTAACAAGCGTACTCGGAACGCCAAGATCCAGAGCCAGCTGACTCATCCATTTACCGGTACCTTTAGCGCCCGCGGTATCAAGAATATAATCGACCAGATACCCCCCGGTTTCGGGATCTTTAACGGTAAAGATATCCCGGGTAATTTCGATCAAATAGCTGTTCAGTTCGCCTTTATTCCATTCACAGAAGACTTCATAAAGTTCTTCGTTGGTAAAGCCGAGCGCTTTTTTAAGAAGCCAGTACGCTTCGCAGATCAGCTGCATATCGCCGTATTCAATACCGTTATGCACCATTTTGACGTAATGACCGGCACCGCGGCTTCCGACCCATTCGGCGCAGGGAATATCACCGTTGGCGCCAACTTTTGCGGAGATCTTTTGAAAGATCGGTTTGACATACTGCCAAGCTTCCGGATCACCGCCGGGCATGAGACTTGGACCGCGCCGGGCCCCTTCTTCTCCGCCGGATACACCTGTACCGATGAAACGAATTCCGCGGTCGGCTAAAAATTTCGTTCGGCGTTCGGTATCTTTAAACTGGGTATTGCCGCCGTCGATGATAATATCACCCTGATCCAAAAGCGGAAGGAGCTGTTCAATAACGGCGTCAACCGCGGCATTGTTCGGATACAGCGCTATTTCAGGAGCGGGCACCGCGTCTTTGGCTTGAATCATCAGCATGATCTTGCGCGGACTTTTGAGCTTGGAAACCAATTCCTCCAATGTATGGGCTCCCGTAAGCCGGTCACCTTTCGATTGGGCTTCGTCTGTTGCCAAAAATTCGTCCACCTTGCTCGTCGTCCGGTTAAAAACGGCAACATCAAAACCATGATCGACCATGTTCAAGACCAGATTTTGGCCCATGACGGCCAAACCCATCAAACCAATATCATACTTCTTTTCCGCCATTTGAAATTACTCCCGAGTTAACACTGCAATTTTTATAACTATCAAAAAATACTGAACTGTTCTTTAAAAATTAATCGCCGACCTATAATTATACTGTTTTTATTTTAATTTTCCATCATCTCCGCCGATTGACTGCGTGAACCGGCTGGTCTTATGACCTCAGAATTGAAAAAAGAAAAATGGACGGCCTATCAATTACCCAATTCGGAAATTCGCCAGTCGATCAGGCGGATCTCCGAAACTTTAAGATAATCGTTGAAAACCATTTGAAAGGCGATGTCGAATTTTACGGTCGGATATTTCTCAACCAGGGCGTTAATTTCCTCAACCCAATCGCCAGCGCCGAAAGCGACCGCGCGCCGCTCCGTTTGCTGCTGCCGAAAACGGGCGAGAAAAGTTCGACCGACGTTTTCATGATCGCCGGCATCCGTATTGAGCGATTTTGTTTTCTTTCCGATCCGACGGGCCGGTTCAACCAGTGACACGCCGTAAGTAGCGAAAATCGGACGGGGATTCTCGCAGCCGAACGGGGCAATTTCCTCGATCGAAAAAACATTTTGACTCGTCACCGCGGACAACGGGAGTTCCGCATCGACATACACTTTGGGGATTTTGTCCTCTTCCGTCATATGTCCGGCAACATAATCACAAAACGCGGCGCGAAAAGCGGGAATTTTATCTTCTTTAATGCCTATTCCCGCTGCTGCCGCATGACCGCCGAAACGTTCAAGATAATCTGAGCAGGATTCAAACGCTTCATAAAGATTGAGACTTGATCCGGAAACATTACGGCCGGATCCAGTGCCGGGATCGCAATTTTTCAACGCAATCATGACAACAGGCCGAAAATAGATCTCCGTGAGCCGACCGGCAACGATCCCCAAAACACCCGGATGCCAGTCTCGGCTGGCCAGGACGAACGCGGGATCGTCTTTGTAATCGGTTTCGATCTGACGAAGCGCCTCCTGCATGATCTTTCGTTCGATTTTTTGCCGGGTATCATTCAGATTATTGATAAAGGGGGCCAGTTCCCGGGCCCGGGACTGCTGCTCCGTAATGAGCAGTTCAACACCGAGTCGACCAAGTCCCATCTGTCCGGCAACAGCCAATCGACTGGGGTTTTCCAGCAGGATTTTCGCCGCTTTCCAGTTCGCTTCATCTTCTTCATCTTTAACGGAATACTCATGCAGTACTTCTCGTCCGACAGCGTTCAGGCGAGGCGCGATTGTAAAACCAATATCCTCACTGGTCAGTTTTTTTCCGTTGGTAATCCCGGTCAATTCGGCAAGATATTTCAGACCGACTGGAGGATCATTGACCAAACTGTTTCCAAGAGCAAAACGAACGATGTTTCTATTTTCGTCTTTAAGAGGAACGACATCGGCAACAGTTCCAAGCGCGGCCAATCCGACAGCATGAACAAGAAGTTTTCGAATAAGCGGACTGGTTGTCTCTTTTCCTTCAACTTTACGGGCAAGCGCCCAGGCCAATTTCAGAGAAACAGCCGCACCGCAGAGACAGGGAAAAGGATAATCGGAAAATGAATTCGTTAAAAAATCGACTTTCGGATGTGTGATCGACGACGCTTTGGGGAGCAGGAGTTCGCCCGTCTCCGAATCGGTAACGGGAGTATGATGGTCCGTAACGATCAGCTCAACGCCGATTTCCTTGGCGTAATCGGCTTCTTTCAAACTGGTAATGCCGCAATCGACGGAAACGATCATTGAGGTTCCGTCTTCTTTTAAGCGCTTAATCGCGTCGCAGTTGAGTCCATAACCTTCATTAAGCCGGTTGGGAATATAATAATTGACTTTGCCGCCAAGGGCCTGAATCATTCGGGTCAAAATCGCCGTTGCGGTCATTCCATCGACATCATAATCGCCGAAAATGGTTATAACGCGTTTTTCAGCAATTGCGGCGGCAATTTTTTCAGCGGAATCGGAACATCCGGGAAGTTTTTCAGGAGCGCGCAGATCTCGTCTTAGATTGACGGGCGCAAGAAACAAAAGAAGGCGTTCCGCCTCGGTAATACCGCGTCCCCATAATATTTGAACGATAACAGGAGAAATACGTGTTTTCTTAGCCAGATTGTTAATCATCTGCTGGTCATACGGCCGCGGAATCCAGTCACGCTTTACCTTTGTTTTCCTTTGAACCATATTGACTTCACCACCCCTCGAATTAAGGGAACAAGATCTTATAAAATATTTTTATTCACGAGACCGCTCCAGATAACCGTTTCAGGAAATTTTCTCTGTTGTCTTTCAGTAAATCCAATTTTGTAATTACTTGCAAAATAAACAATTATTTATTGATTATAATCACAAAAACAAACAAAATCGCACAATAGAGAAAATACACATAATACCGTTTCGAAAGAGATCGCAACGGACGATTTACACAGAATATATTTATATAAAGACAAACATACCCAACCGACAAGAAAAAAACAAAATTTTATCCCTTCTGACAAACAGAAATATTCCGATATATAATCAGAACAGGGATTTTATATTGTCATCAAATAAAATTTCATTATTCCTGTCAAGAAACTTACGAATTTACGCTGTTTTTTGACTGATCAACGAAAAATTCAAATGAAGACGATCAGTATTTTTTCAATCTTCTTTTTATATTCAGCCACAAATAATAAATATTCACAGCTGAATATTCACAAGAGCAGAAAAACAGGTCTGTTTTTTCTGCCGGTCAAGAAAAAAAATAAATTATTTTTTCTTCTCAACATGCATGGTATGTTTACGAAGCCGCGGTGAATAGCGGTTCAGACGGAGTTTTTCACCGCCGGGTTTACGACGAACGATATAATTGTAATCACCGGTTTCTTCACAAACCAAATAGACGGTTTCGGCTTTTTTCTTGCTTCTTTTGCCAGCCATGATTTTCCTCTTATAATGTTCTTGATTTTATAAAATTTTCGAGTAAACTAATTACTGAAGGGAATTATAAATCAAATTTAAAAATATAAAACGGGGGGCATAGGTACCGAAGACGCTTTTTTTGCATTTTCCGGCCTCGATCCGCTTCCCCTTTTTGTTATATCGGCAATTTTCTCTTGTTTTTTCAAGAGAATCAAAAACTTCGTATTTTTTTCATGCTTTCCATTTTAAAGGAGATCTAAGAGTGCCCCCTGTTTTTATTGGCGTGTTTTTTCACTGGCTTGGCGGTTTGGCGTCCGGAAGTTTTTATGTTCCTTACCGTTTTGTAAAAAACTGGTCTTGGGAAGTTTACTGGCTGGCTGGCGGTGTCATGAGCTGGATCATTGCTCCCTGGCTTTTGGCTCTCATACTTTCGAACAATGTTTTCGAAACAGTCTGGGCAACCTGGCAAATAGATCCGCAAGCGATTATTCGCGCGTTCCTTTTCGGGATGATGTGGGGCGTTGGCGGCCTGACGTTCGGCCTGACCATGCGTTATCTTGGAATGTCGCTCGGAATGGCGGTCGCACTTGGATATTGTACTGTTTTCGGATCTCTGATGC
>CAZZEF010000025.1:0-524 GCA_964652875.1 uncultured Planctomycetaceae bacterium | reverse complement strand
TAAGGGAGAATTTTCGACTCAAATTCTCGGATCCGATGCCGGTTTGGTCAATCTTTTCGGACTGGGCGTCTGCGCGCTGGGAATTATTCTCGCCGGTCTTGCGGGCATGTCGAAAGAACGGGAAATGTCGGAAGAGGCCAAAAAAGCCTCTATAAAAGAGTTCAGTTTTACCAAAGGGATTCTTGTTGCAACTTTTTCCGGCATTTTCAGCGCCGGAATGGCTTACGGACTGGCCGCGGCGGAACCGGTCGCTGTCAGTTCCATCTTCTTTGGAACCGACGAACTTTGGAGCGGACTGCCGAAACTTTGCGTTATTCTCGCCGGTGGTTTCACCTCCAACTTTATTTGGTGTCTTCTTCTCCTTCTTAAAAACAAAACTTTGTATCAATACACCGCCCCGGTTATGGACGAAAAGAAGCCGGATGGAACGGTCGAAAAGGTCCGTGTTCCAATGCTGGCCAACTATTTCTTCTCCATGCTCGCCGGTTTGACTTGGTACTTACAGTTTTTCTTCTATTCGATGG
>CAZZEF010000024.1:28642-34382 GCA_964652875.1 uncultured Planctomycetaceae bacterium | reverse complement strand
CGGAGGATACCCCGTCAGGAATGGGACTTGTCGCAGCGCAGCGGGCCTTGGAAATGGCAGGACTTGACCCGAAGGATTTGGGCTTTATTCTGCTCAGTTCAACGACGACCGATTATGCGCCGATTCCGCAGACATCCTGTCTGATTCAAAGGGATCTTGGAGCGGTCAACGCGGTTGCGTTTGATCTGACGGCGGCCTGTTGCGGATTCACTTACAATCTTGAAATTGCCCGCGGTTTGGTCCAGGCGCCGTTTAATCGCAAGCCCATTCTGGTTGTTGCGACCGAAATGATGTCCCGACTGATCGATTGGCAGGATTATAAAACCTGCGTTCTCTTTGGCGATGGGGCCGGCGCGGTCGTACTTATGCCGACGGAGGAAGAGCGCGGTGTTATGGATACGTATATGCGGACCGATGGGTCACGATGCGATTGTCTGAAAATCGAAGGAGGATGCCGAACGCCTGATTCCTGCAAAGCGGCCAATGGACGAAGTCTTTATATGGAAGGCAAAAAAGTGTTCGCCTTCGCGATCAAGGCGCTGCCGGAAGTGCTGATGACGCTTCTGGAGCGCAATCATTTGACGATCGACGACATTAAAAAGATCGTTCCGCATCAGGCGAATTACCGGATTATTCATTCGGCGGGCAATCGGCTGGGGCTTGATGATGACCGGTTTTATCTTAATGTCGAACGATACGCCAATACGGCGTCGGCGTCGATTCCAATTGCGTTGGACGAAATGAACCGGTCCGGAGATCTTCTGCCGGGCGACCGTTTGGTAACCGCCAGCTTCGGCGCCGGGTTGACCTATGGCGGAAATTACATTGTCTGGTGATTTTATCGGACAAGAAAGAGAATCGCGGGCAGTGACACAGCGGGGAGCGGAAGTTCAGTAAGCTCGGTATAAGACGAAAGATGATAAGCGGGTGAGAGCATGGCCAATAAAAAAGTTGTCGTAACCGGTCTCGGGCTTGTAAGTCCGATTGGATCAGGTCGGGAAAAGTTTTTTAAAGCGCTTTATCAAGGCGAATGCGGAGTCGACCGGATCGCGTCTTTTGATCCGGAACGTTACGATTGTCAGATCGCGGCGGAGGTCAAGGACTTGGATCTTGCGGCGATTTTAGGACCTCGACGCCTTCAAAGAACGGCGCGTTTTTCACAATTTGCGCTGGTGGCGGCCCGGGAAGCTTGGGATCAGGCCGGTTTGGATATTGAAAAGGAAGATCCTTTTCGAACGGCGATATTTTTGGGGGTTGGAATAGGCGGTTTGGAAGTCGATTCGGAAACACAGAGCAAGCTGGTGTTAAAAGGTCCGGAACGGGTATCCGCAATGACGATACCGCGAATGATCACCAATGAAGGTCCGGGCAATATTGCGATGGATTTCGGAATTCGGGGGGCGGCGCATGTTGTAACGACCGCTTGCGCCTCCGGGACCGACGCGATAGGTCACGCAATAGATTATATTCGACTTGGCAAGGCGGATGTTGTCATGACCGGCGGGTCGGAGGCGGCGATTACGCCGTTTGGACTGGCGACCTTTTGCGCGATCAAGGCATTATCGACCCGAAACGACGATCCGAAACACGCCAGTCGTCCGTTTGACAAGGATCGGGACGGTTTTATTATGGGCGAGGGAGCGGGCGTTTTGATTTTGGAATCGGAGGAACACGCCTTGGCCCGGGGAGCGAAGATCCTGGCGGAAGCCGCGGGATCAGGGGCGACGACGGACGGTTATCATTTAACGGCGCCGGATCCGGAAGGATTAGGCTGCGCGGCGGCGATCAAGCTGGCCTTGGCGGACGCTCAAATTGAGCCGGAGCAGATCGGATATCTCAACGCGCACGGAACATCGACGCCGACCAATGATCCAGTCGAAACCAAGGCGATCAAGCGGGCGTTCGGCGATTGGGCGCGCCGGTTGAAAATATCGTCGATCAAAGGAATGATCGGACACTGTCTTGGCGCGGCGGGAGGAATTGAAGCCGCGGTTTGTGTTCAGGCGATTCAGGACGGTTTTTTACCGCCAACGATCAATTTGGACGAACCTGATCCGCTTTGCGATCTTGATTATATTCCTCATCAGGGAATAAAAATGGAGATTGAGGCCGCGATGAGTACATCACTCGGATTTGGCGGACATAACGGTGTCCTGATTTTCAAAAAATACGTTTAATATTTTAAATAACATATAAAAAGTCGTTCTTAACATTGTCTTTTGTTAACCGGGATTGTTTCGGTTCATTGAAAGGCAGGGGTAAGGATGACTTTTGGTTTTTCTTGTCGTAAACAGTGTTGTTTTTCTTGATTAACAGCCTTAAAAATGAATAAAAGTTCTTTTCATGAAAAACTTTTAATAATAACTTAATACCTTGTAAAATAATATTATAAAATTATTTTAAATAGATATAAATATATTATTTAAAATAAGTGTGCTTAAATAAAAACAAAAAGAATATTTTTAAAAAAGATAAAAATATTTTTGAAAAAATAATAGTCATAATATGAAAATAACGATATAATAAATGTTTGAACGATGCTTCTTTATAATAATAGATAAATCGATAATAACAAAGTCGCAAGAGTATTGTCAAGAATATGATAAAATTTTTAATAATCGATAATATTTTAATAATATAATATAAAATAAAAAAAGATAAGAAAACTATTGATTTTAAGAAACTTATTTTCTTAAAATAACTCAAAGGAAAATATAAGGAGTCCGGTTGTTTACGGTAAGACTGTTCATTTTAAGAGAGATATAGCCAAGATTTCCCCTCTCGGTATTTTTTGAATTGACTTTTGAGATGGTTTTGTCAGAAAATTGTTAATTCAATAACGGATCTTATCCTGTGAAGCCAGGCTTGACGATTTGCGTTGTTGCGCGAATCAGATAAATGATGTTTAATTTTTGAAGGAAGTGCTGGAGGTAGAAGATGAGTTTGCGAAACATGTTCAGACGGGCGTTTACTTTGGTGGAACTGCTGGTCGTGATCGCGATTATTGGTATTTTAATCGGACTGCTGTTACCAGCGGTTCAGGCGGCCCGGGAAGCGGCCCGGCGCATGCAATGCACGAACAATTTAAAGCAGCTTGCTCTTGCCGTTCAGAATTATTATGATGCGAATCAGGCGCTTCCCATTGCCGGTATGACCAGCAATCCGAAAGTTGCTTCTTCCGGCAAAACACAGAAGTATGCCTATCCGCGTATTTCGTCCATTGTCGCGCTGATGCCTTACTTTGAGCAGCAGAGTGCTTTTACAACGATTTTTGATCTTTACGAGGGTCAGACAGTGGCCAATGCGACCGCTGAATTCCCGATTTTCGGCAAAGATAATGAAATTAATTCTCTAGTTTGCCCCAGTGACAGTGTTGATGGATATCCGGGTGACAACAAGAATCCTTTGGCACGGCGAAGTTATCTTTACTGTTCTGGTGACTTTCCGGACGCGGGAGCCTATAAATATGCAGCAACACCTAGTGGTGGACTTAAACAGATGACAAATGATTCGCTGAATAATATTGCTTTAAACAATAATAATACGAGAACAGGAATTCCTTGCTGCTGGCCGAACCGCGATTTTTCTTATATTATTGATGGAACAAGTAATACGATTGTTTTCGGCGAAAGAACAGTCGGGTTGCAAGGGAGTAAAGATATCAAACGTTCTGCTTATACAGCTCTGTCTTCTTTCCCGAATCACGGTTCATCTCCGGTTGGCGGTGACTATCGAAGTGCTTGTTTGAATTCCTCTCTCCGTTCCAGCGATGGTAAATTCTGGAATTCTGGGGCTGATGGTTATGCAAGCGGTGCTGTTCGCGCTTATGATGCTAATTCATCCATGAGTTATTTCAGTACTATTCTTCCTCCTAACAGTCCCAGCTGTTCCAATGGTACGGATACTCGAATTTTGCAGTCCGCGTCCAGTTTCCATTCCGGCGGTGCCAATGTCGCCAAATATGACGGTTCGGTAATGTTTGTTTCCGAAACGATCAACGCTCTTACCTCCGGAGTAACTTCCGCGACCATTATAACAAGTGGAGCGTCCAATTACGGCGTTTGGGGAGCTTTCGGCAGTGTGGCCGGCGGCGAAACACAGTCGCTCTGATTTTGATTGTTTCATTTGAAATGATAAATTGGATGATATTAATACTGAATGGAGAGATTTCATGTCCAAAAAAATAACACTGTTTTTCGCGTTGATGCTCGGAGTTGCCTGTTTGGGATGCAATCAGACAAAATTGCCCGATGGAATGCCGAATCTTGTTTCCTGGAAAGTAAAAGTAACTCAAGAGAGCAAGCCGCTTGAGGGGGCCCGGGTCGAATTCAAAGGAGCCAAGGCCGCTTATGTAATTGAGGGAATTACTGATGCGCAGGGAATCGCTGTTATGAAGACGAACGGTCAATATCCGGGCGTTCCGGCGGACGATTATACGGCCGCGGTAACCAAAGAAGTTCTGACGTTGAGCAAATTCGAAGGAGTTATTCCCAATACTGAAGCTGAACGAGAGCAGCAGGAAAAAGAACGGGCGAAAGAGTATCGGCCGACTCATTGTTATGTCAATAAAAAGTTCGGTAAATTTGAGACTTCCGGTTTGAAGGCGTCGGTGACTGCCGCGGGCGAATCCGCTTTCGAAGTCGGGGCCGCGGTCGACGATATTGTCATTCCTCCCGGAACCGCCAAAAAACCTTGATTTTGTTTTATATAAACGAGAGTCAAGATTTTTAGTATGAATTACGCACGATAATTCATTAAAAATATGTGCCAATAATATAAAAAGACCGGTAATAAAATACCGGTCTTTTTTATTGGAGATCACAAGTGAAAGAACGGGTATTATTTTCCGGAGGAGATCTTTTGGGAACCGGACAGAATAGGATGGAGGATCAGAAGATCAAGGGAGAAAGCCTTTTATATTTCGCGATGTCAGGGCCAATTTTGGAAGATTTTCAAAAATATTGTCTTTTTGAGCTTGATTTCTTCCTGTCAATTCGGATAAAATAATAGAGTGTATTTATGTCCATTGAAAACGATACCGGTTCCGCGTGTTTTTCATTGGTCCGCCGTCAGCGGAGTCCGTTTATGAATTCGCTTGGCGAAAATTATGAAAAATTTAAAATACCGGCGGTAAAAAGTGTTGAATCGGCCGGATCAGACCGAAATTCATTGAAAATTCATCGAATTTTAAGGAAGGTTTAAGTATGAAGACGGATTCCTTTTTCAGAAGGTGTTCCCTCCTGTCATTATTATTTCTGTTTATAGTCATGATGTCGGCCTGTCGTCAGGCCTCGTCGCAGATCTCGTCGGAATCTTCGCCGGCTTGGTCGGAAAAGGGCGAACTGCAGCCGACACCGAAAGATAAATATATTGCGATTAATTTTTCGAAACTTCTTGAAATACGTCATGTCAGCAAAGGGAAGATCGACGAAGAGATCTCCAAGCGGGCATTTGGTTTATATTTGAAGTCGCTTGATCCGACCAAGATCTATTTTACCAAGTCCGATGTTGACGCGTTCTCGGCGAAATACGGGAACAATATCGCGCTGCTGTTTAAAAAAGGAGATATGACGCCGGCGTTTGAGATCTACAATCTTTACGTTAAACGAGTTGGAGAACGTTGCGAACAGTTGCAGAAAATTTTGGACAGCAAACTGGATTTTACACAGGATGAATATATTGTCCGCGATAAAAAACTGCTTGATTACGCGGCCAATGATACGGAAGTTGCGGATCGTTT
>CAZZEF010000024.1:9096-28598 GCA_964652875.1 uncultured Planctomycetaceae bacterium | reverse complement strand
AAAGCGGAACAGCAGACCGGCAAAGAGAATAAACCGGAAGACGCGAAAAATGTCAAGGAGAATAATGAGTCGCCAGTTGAACGTCTTCATCGTCGTTACAACAGTATTCCGAAACGAATTCATCAGACGACCAATGACGATGTTCTGGAGACGAGTTTGACCGCGGTGGCGAATTCTTTCGATCCGCATTCGACGTACATGTCGCCGAAAACATACGATAATTTTATGATTCAGATGCGTTTAAATCTCGACGGAATCGGCGCAACTCTTGGCTGGGATGATGGCTATACCGTTGTAAAAAGCCTTGTCAAAGGGGGCGCGGCCGAAAAACAGGGCGAGCTGAAAACGGAAGACAAGATCATCAGTGTTGCGCAAGGCGATGACGGCGCTTTTGAGGACGTTGTCGACATGAACTTGAACGACGTTGTTTCGAAGATCCGCGGTAAAAGAGGAACGGTCGTTCGTTTGGAAGTTCAGCGCACCGGATCGAAAAAAGTTATTCGGATCGTTCGCGAGAAGATCGAACTGGAGGACAGCGCCGCGCAAGGAAAAGTTTTTGAAGCCGGTAAAAAGGCGGATGGAACGTCGTATAAGATCGGTGTGATTGATCTGCCGAGTTTTTACGCCGATATGGAAGCCCGTTCCCGGGGCGATGAAAACGGACGAAGTACGACAAAAGACGTTCGTCGGATTTTGCGCGAATTCGTTGCGGCCAACGCGGACGCCTGTGTGATTGATCTTCGATTCAACGGGGGCGGTTCGCTGCAGGAAGTCGTTGATCTGGTTGGTTTGTTTATTGAAACAGGAACTGTTGTCCAGGTTTCACCGTCTGAATATGGTCCGAATCGACCGCGGCAGCTTAACGATCGCGATTCAAGCGTCGAATGGGGACGGCCTCTTGTCGTAATGACCAGTAAATTCAGCGCCAGTGCCAGCGAAATTTTTGCGGGAGCCATTAAAGATTACGGACGCGGAATTATTGTCGGCGATGAAACAACACACGGAAAAGGAACAGTTCAGCCGCTGCTGGAGCTTTCGGAACTCCTTTTCGGTCCATTCAGTCAGAAAGCCAACTTCGGCGTTTTAAAAGTTTCCATTCAGGGCTTTTATCTTCCGCATGGCGAGAGTACCCAATTAATTGGTGTTCGGTCCGATATTCGGCTTCCGTCGATCACCAACGAACTGGACGGAACGGAAGCGGACAGTGATTATCCTTTGAGTTTCCAAAAGATCCAGCCGGCTATGGTCTATCCCAAGTTTAATTATGTAACTCCTGATATTATTGCCGCGCTTCAGGAAAATTCGAAGGCGCGAATCAATTCCTCCGCCGAATTCAAAAGAGTTTTAAAGAATATCGAAATTTACAAGGAGATCAAAGAGGCCAAGAAGACGCCGCTGAATCGCCAAAAATACTTTGCCGAACTGGATCGTTTGAACATGGATAAATCGGAAGAAAAGGAATACGAGAAACTGATGGGGAACGAACAGAAGATCGTTCGCGATTATTATCTCAGCGAAGTTCTTGACATTGCCGCCGATTATTTGACACTGATCAACGGTAAACAGATCGTTTTTGAGAAGGAAAAATCGAGAACGAGTCTGGACAAGTTTCGTCTGTTCAACTGACGGTTGATTTTTATTCCCCTTTTGTTTAATTTTCCGATCTTTCTGCCGATTGATATTGTGAATCGTCTGTTCTTTAAACGGTAAGGCGGAAAATCAAGGGGCTCGATAATGCGGATCCGACTGATCTTTTGATATTGGAACAGAAAAAACAAAGAGCGGCCGGTCTATATTGATAATCAGTAAAATTTCTGATACAATAAAAAGCGATTCGTTTTTCGGCGAATCGCTTTTATTATTTTGGCGCAATCGATAAAAATTTACAGAACGCGGAAATTTTCGGCGGTTAAATTTTTTCGGTATTATTTTATACAAAAATAATTATAATTGGAGAACAGACAATGAAACGGCGCACGTTTTTGGCGGCAGGGGCAGTTCTGGCAGTTCCGGCTTTAATTCCGAATCATGTTTTGGGCAAGCCGGGACGTCCTGGGGCGAACGACCGTGTCCGCGTCGGTTTGATCGGATTGGGGGGCCGCTGCAAGTGGCTGTATAATAATTCCTATCAGCAAATACAGGGCGCCGATCTGGCCGGAGTATGCGATTTGTTTCAGCCTCGTTTGGATCAGTTCATGAGTAAAGCGCGAAAAGACGATCATTTTCGGCCTTATGACGATTTTCGTAAAATGATTGAAACCGAAAAATTAGATGGCGTAATGGTCGAAACAATGACGCATGCCCGCGCTTGGGTTGCCCTTGAAGCGATGAAAATGGGAACGCATGTCTATTTGGAAAAGCCGATGTGTCTGACCATTTCCGAAGGGCGAACGCTGGTCAACGCGGCCCGTCATTATAAAAAAGTAACGCAGGTCGGAACGCAGCAGCGTTCGATTCCGCTTAATAAATGGGCCAGTAAACTGATCCGCGAAGGAGTGATCGGCAAGGTCAAATATGTTTTGGCCCCCAATTTTGTTGGACCGTTGAAATGGGAAACGAAACCGGGTCAGCCGCTTCCGGCGGGAGGGAAAGACGGCTGGTGGGATCAATGGACCAATCAGGCGGAATATCGGGACTATCATCCGCAGATCCATTACGGTTGGTCGCAATGGTGGGATTACGATGCGGGAGGAGTTTGTTTCGGAGTGGCCGGCTGGGGCGCTCATTCATACGATCAGGTCAACTGCGGTCTTGGCACCGATCAGACAGGGCCGGTCGCGGTTCTTTTGGAAGAGCCCTGCACCATTCAGGATTCCGGCAAGTTTCCAAACCGGTCCGTTGAGGACGACGAGACAGGCGCGGGCTATTATAAAATGGCCAAAGTCAAAGGGCCGCGGGCGAGAGTTAAAATGCTTTTTGAAAATGGAACAGAACTGCGGCTTCATTTGGATGGCGATCGCGGCCCGGGGCTGGGCGCAATTTTTGTCGGAGAAAAAGGCAAAATTGAGATCAACCGCAACAAGATCTCCGCCAATCCGAAGGAACTTATTATCCGGGAAGACAATCCGGGACCCAATAAAAGAGAAGAAAGTGTCGATCATGTCGAAAACTGGCTTGATTGCATTCGAACGGGCGAAAAATGCGTTGCCGATGTTGAAGTGGGACAGCGCGGCGCGACGCTTTGCGATTTGGTCAATATTACCCGTGCGGTCGGAAAAGTCGGCGAAACACTTCTTTGGGATCCTGTGAACGAACGCTTTAAAAATTGCGAGGAAGCCAATAAATATTTGTCCAGACCGCGCCGAAAAGGTTATGAATTGGTCATTAACTGACCGATGCGTCTGGCATTGGAAACGATTTTCCGTATCGCAAAGGATAAATATTTTGTATTATTTTCCGGTTGTTTTGATCTTTCATATCCGCCGCGGATCCGGAACGGAGAAACGTCGGGTAACCGGTATTTTATTTAAACAGGTTTTGAGGTTATGAACACTTTAAATTGTCTTTATGAAACCGTTTGCCGGGTTTTGTCCCCGATCAGCAAGATCCTTCTGATCGGGCTGATTGCGGTTTTATCACTTTTGCCTTGTAAAAAAACGATTTTGCGTTTGCTGTTCAAGGTTGTTTACGCGAGGAAGTATTTTGGTCTTGAACATGTTCGAAAGGATCCTGTTTTTTATGCGGCCAATCATGTAACGGCCATTGATCCTCTTTTGATCATGACCGCGGTTTCCGGCAGGATCTCCTTTTTTATGACGCGGAAGGATGTTTACAGTAATTTTGTCACTTTCTGGTCGGCGCAATTGGGACTTTTTGATTGGATCGACGCGGATTTGGACGACGCCAAACAAAAGGTCAGGCAGGCGTTGACGGCGGGACGGTCGGTCTGCTTTTTTCCTGAAAACCGTTTGACCCGAACAAATCAGATCAAGATGTTCAGCGATGTTTGTCGGCGAATGACTCCTGAAGATCGGAACGTTGAATTGATCCCGGTTTTTATCGGCGGATTTTACGGGAGTATGTTTTCATTAAAATACAGCGGTCGTCTGATTATGCGTCCGCGGCGTCTTTTCGAGCGCCCGTTTACCGCGTTTGGTTCGCCGATGGATTCGGGAGCGGAAAAACTGGCGGTTCAGCGCAAGGTGGAAGAGTTGGGAGTCGATTGTCTTAAAAAGATCGACCGGTATCAGCCGATTCCTCCTTACATGCTTATCAAGAGCTGTCGGCGCTGGGGCTTTCGAATGATGGTGGCCGACACGCTTGGAACCAGTATGTCCGGATATAAATTTTTGATCAGTGTTTTGGCGCTTCGCCGTCTTTTGCGCCGGGAGGTCTTGTCGCCGGACGAGAAGAACGTTGGCCTTTTTGTTCCAATGTCGGTTGGCGGATGCGTTTTGAACGCGGCCTTGACGTTCGATCACCGGGTCGTCACGAATTTGAATCATACTTTTGGTCGCGAGATCCTTGATTACTGTCTTGAGCTGGCGGAAATACGTCATGTAATATCCAGCAGGAAGATGGTTGAGCGTTTTCCCGATTTACAGCTGCCGTTCCTTTGCTTGGAAGATTTCAAATCAAAAATAACCGTTTGGGACAAATTGGTCAGTATGTTTGACGCGATTGTCTTGCCCGCCTGGCTTTTGCGTTGGAAACTCGGTATTTCGAAGATGAAACCGAACGATGTTGTCTCGATTATTTTCACTTCCGGGTCGACGGGCCGTCCGAAAGGCGTTATGCTGACACACAATAATATAACCTATGTAAATCATGGTTTTTTTGACGCGATGCGAATGTCCGGCAAGGACACAATGCTGATGATCCTTCCGTTCTTTCACGGATTTGGCTATGTCGGTAATTTTTGGACGTTGATGTTATGCGGGAGTCGGGGTATTTATCATTTTAATCCATTGGATTCAAAGAAGATCGGAGAAATAGCCGGAAAGTATAAATGTACTTTTTTGGTGTGTGCGCCGACCTTTTTGCGGAATTTCATGCGCCGGTGTCCGAAGGAGGATTTTGAGTCGTTGAACACGATCTTTTGCGGTGCGGAAAAGCTTCAGCCGGATCTGATCGAGGCTTGGGAGACGAAATACGGAAACAGACCTTGTGAAGGTTACGGCGCAACGGAGCTTTCGCCGTGTCCGATTGCGAATGTTCCCGATTCACGGATATCGCTCTGTTGTGACGATCCGGATCGGAGCAATCGTCTTTTGGGGGGAACCTCGGACGAATGGTTTCGCAAGGATGGCTCGATCGGTCGGGGACTTGCCCGGGTCGCGGTTAAAATCATTGATCCGGCAACGGGCGCGGATTTGGGAATTAACGAGGTCGGTATGGTTGCGGCCAAGGGACTCATTCAAATGGCCGGTTATTACAAAGATCCGGAAAGAACGGCATTGGTCAATCCGAACGGCTGGTATGTGACCGGTGATATTGGCCGAATGGACGAAGACGGTTTTATTTGGCTGACAGGCCGGGAAAGTCGAATTTCCAAAATTGGGGGGGAAATGGTTCCGCATCTTTTGATCGAGGAAAGCATCGTCAAGATCATGGAAAGCCGAATGAGCGCCGAAGTCAAAGAGATCCAAAACGGTCCGGTCTGCGCGGTTACGAGTCTTCCGGACAAGAATAAAGGAGAGCGCATTATTGTTTTATACCGACAGATTGGAATTGATCCGTCGGAGATCCGGGCGGAACTGATGCGTCAGGCGATGCCGAATCTTTGGATCCCCGCGGAAGGAAATTTTCTTCCCGTTGATGAAATACCGATCCTTGGAACGGGTAAACTGGACTTGAGCGGGATCAAAAAAATGGCGGAAGATCTTCAAGGAAATGGAAAATAGGAAAGAAAATCAGGATTTTACCTGAAATTCTCTTTCCTCCCCATGTCCCCCCCTTGTCGAGAAAGGTGATCTGTGGTTTAATTGTTTTTTTAATAGTTTAAGTTGAGTTAATGTACTATTTATGATACTCAGGAGACAGGTTGGTACAATGGACAAGGACAATAAAATCATTACAAAACCGGCTACGTATGGAAAGACCTTTATGGCGAAACCTGGCGAAGTCGATAAGAAGTGGTGGCTGGTAAACGCTGACGGCAAGAAGGTCGGACGACTTGCGAGCGATATTGCCATGTATTTAATGGGTAAACATCGCCCGACGTACACTCCCCATATCGACACTGGGGATTATGTAGTTGTGACCAATGTTGACAAGGTCGTTTTTACCGGCAAAAAATGGGAAAATAAAAAGTATACCTATTATACCGGTTACACGCGTTTGCGCTGGGAAACGGCTGCTGAACGTTTGGAAGAGAAGCCGGACATGATCCTGCGCGAAGCCGTTCGCCGGATGCTTCCGAAAAACAAACTTGGCGTTAAAATGCTTGAAAAACTTAAGCTTTACACAAGCGAACAGTCTCATCCGCATCAAGCGCAGTGCCCGCAAGAAGTCGAATTAGGAAATTAATATCAGCAAAGATCCGTAACATTCAGGAATAATAACGATGATCAAACGTGGAAATTTTGTAATCGAAGGTAATGGTAAAAATGACAAGCTCGGAACGGGTCGCCGCAAGACCTCTGTTGCCCGGGTTCGAGTTCGCGCGGGTCAGGGTCGTATCAGCATCAACGATCGGGAATTCGAGGAATTCTTCCGAACCGAGCAGCTTCGCAAAGCCGTTCTCGCTCCGCTGGTTGCCACTGAAAAGAAAGAAGTTGTTGATATTGTCATTACCGTTCACGGCGGCGGAATGACCGGACAGGCCGACGCTTGCAAACTCGGTATTGCTCGTGCCCTTAAAGAGTATGATCCCGAAATCGAACCCAAGCTTCGCGAAGAAAGTTTGCTGACACGGGATGCCCGTGAAGTCGAACGTAAAAAATACGGTCGACGCAAAGCGCGGCGCGGTACTCAGTTCTCGAAACGTTAATTCAAATTTAAACTCTTTTGCGGATCAGGATTTTCATTTCGTTCCTGTTGTTGACAGCGGTTTCGTTTTGATTGTCCTGATCAAATGACTTGATCGGTCGTTTCGTAAATCGGATTAAATTTTGATTTTTCATAAGTTGTTTCAAAACGGCTTGTTGGGCCGTTGATTATGAAATTCCTTTTGAATGTTGATCGTGCCTTCATTTCTGTTTTCCGGCCGACAGACCTTGTGCGTCGGCTGTTCTTATGATAAGGGAACGGAAAAATATGGTCGGTGCAAATGTCGGGATCTTTATATATTGCCGGTTGTTGATCCGGTGTATTAAAACGGCTGCCGGGATTCTTTCGTAAGAAATGGTCCCAGAAGCCGTTTTTCGGTTTATTGCGGGTAGTGTTTTTCGCTGAAAGAGTAAGATTAAACTTTACTCTTGTAAAAATTGTACTGCCGCAAACGGTTTTTATGTTGTCTGCTGCTAAAAACTGAATTAAATCTTGCGGATTCTGATTTTTATTCAGCCGATGGATTGATTTTTTTGGGGTTGTTTTGGTCTAAGATGAATTCAATCCGGATTTTTCTTAAGCATATTGTTCTCTCCGTTATGTTTTTCTTCTGTTAATTTTCACTTTAGATTGGTTTTTACGGGTTTACTATGAATTCAGACAAAAACGCCATCTCCAGCGAAAACGATAATAATGATCCGAAAAATAAAGCGGATTGGGGAGAATTTGAACTTGTGCCTCTGATTCAGGAGTTAATGCAAGTCAAGGACAAGCCGGAAGACAAGGATCATTTGACCCGGTTTTTGAAAACGCTTAAAAACAAGATCTCGGGTAAGTCGGGCGAAAAAAAATCGAAGGAAAAAGAAGATTCGAAAAACAAAGATTTGTACCAATCGAATCTGCTCAAAGAAATTGATGTTGCGAATGAAGACAATTTCCAGGATTTCATTGAAATGATCCTCAATGAGAGCGACGGCAAAGATAAAGACGCAGATCAGTCCAATAAAAACAGCGCGGACGATAAACAGGAAAAAGGCGTTTCGGAAGACGATGATTTCGGGGACGATGATTTCGGGGACGATGATTCGCAAGAAAATTTGAATGACGCTCAACTGACAGAAGCCGATACGGACGAGGGCGATTCGCTGGAAGAATTTTTGGACGACAACGTTTTTAATAAAAGCGTCTCTGACGAAACAGAGCAGGAACGCCGCGGGACCGGAGAGAGTTCGAAGCCCGATAATGATTTTTCGGACTATTTGGACTTGGAGGAGACGGGACTAAAAGACGGCGTTGACGAAATACCGTCGGAACTTTTTACGTTGGAGGAGATCTCCGGCCGCAGAATCGCTGATCCGCTTTCGGAGGAAAAGATCTTCGAAGAGTATTTATACCCGGACGAAGACGGACTGAGCGATGAAGAAGACGGCGATGAGGAAGATTGGGACAGTGAATTCGATGACGATGATTTCGCGGAATCGGCCGGTGAATCAGACCGCAGCTGGTCGGAGGACAATGACGACGATCTTCTGGACGAATCATCAATAACGATGCAGAAGATCACCCGTCTTCGTGAACGAATCGCGGCGGGCGAGTTGGAACTTCGTTCAGTGCTTGCCCGGTTTTTAATGCTTTATGTCGCGGAAAATCATATAACGATAACCAAGGCGAAGGCCAATGAACTTATTCAGGAGGCCATGACGATCTACCGGACGCTTCTTGAAAACGGTGAGACGGAACATTTGGTTTCTTATGCGCGTCTTTTGAACGAACGCGCGTTTTTGGCTTACTTTTACGCGTCGAGTCGGAGTAAAAATGTTCCCTTGGGAGCGGTTCAGGAGGCTGTCCGCATAATTAACGAATATGTCAGCAGTGAATATACGCCGGATAAAGAAGAGCTTCGCGAACAGCTTGCCTTGGCTTGGCGTCTTCTGGCGGATTCGCAGGAGCAGAACGGCGCGTTTAATTCCGCGTTGAACTCCCGACTCGAAGAGGAACGGATCCGAACGGAATTTGATTCGGAATCCGTTGGCCGACGATCTCGGGAAATGGCTAACGTTCATTTGGGCATTGCGGCGAATCTTTGTAATTTGGGTGATTTTGAATCGGCGCTGAAACGGTATCAGCAGGCAACGGATCTTATGGAAGATCTGGTGTCGAATGAAAAAATTGATCAGGCTCTTTTGATCAATACAACCTATCGGAAGTCGATGGTTTATCATCAGCTTCAGCGTAACGATGAAGGTTTGACTCTGCTGCGCGAACTTTTGGAAAGAGAACGTCAATACATCGCTCCGCAGAGAGAAGATCTCGATATTATGGCGGTGTACCTGAATCATCTTCTGATCGTCGGCGATTTTCTTATGTGGACGAACTCAATGCAGGAGCTGACCGCATTTTATAACGATCTTGTTAAATTATGCGAGGATCTTTATGAAAAGGCGCTGAAGGCGGAAGATCCGATCGCCTGCTTCTTTTTGGTTTCACTGGGTGATATTTGGCGGCAGAAATCGTTTCATGCGCAACTGGCAAACAACAGCGCGCTTGCCGATACGGCGCTGCATAAAAGTCTTCAGATTTACGTTCAGGCCTGCCATCTTTACCAGCTGGACATTCGTGCTTACGTAGTTGATATCGGAGCGCGAAAAGCCTCTTTTATGAAAGGCGATGAAGACAGCGCCCGGGTACTTCGCCTGATTGATCCGCTGATCGGTCTTCTTGAGCAGATCCAGAACGAAAATTCCGATCGGGTTATTTCTCTTTATCCGCGTCTTTTACATCATCAAGGGCATTTGAAATGCGTTCAGGATGACAAGGAAAAGGTTCTTCCTCTGCTGAACAAGTGCCTGAAATACTGGGAACACATGGTTGACGACAACGGGCGTCTTATGTGGCGGGATTCCTATGCGGCTTCGTTCGGCGAACGGGGAACTTTTTATTACCGGATCATGAAAGATTATCCGAAAGCGCTTTCCGATTTCAGTCGGTCCGCGATGATCCTTTACGAACTGGTTGAAGAGGAAAAAGATTACTCGCAGCTTGGACTTTATACCGCCGCTGTTGCCGACCGCGCCCGGACTCTGATCGCGATGAACCGCCCCGAAGAAGGGTTTGCCGCTGTTTATGATCTTTTTGAATTCCGGCTCAAACTGCTGGGAGAAAAGAAAAATGCCGAAGATCTTGATACAATTTACGAGCTGGTTCAGGTCTTGATCACCCTGATCGTTCAATCGAAAGATACCGAACATTCTTCCGGTCGGCTGGAAGAGATCCTGGAAAGTTTTGTCCGGCTGCGGAAAATTTATGAAGCCGATAATTCCTTCGACCGTTTCAATGTCACCGGACAGATCGACCGGATCGTTTTTTCTCTTGAGTTTTTGCAGCTGATTGTTTTCGATTTTCAAAAAGACAGCGCTTCCTTTGATCGGCAGACAGAAAAAATGTTGTCGGAATTCCGGCAGTATGTTCTTGCCGGAGGGACCGATATTATTGACCGCGGATGTGCATTAATTCACCGCTTTGCCGCCGGATCCGGTAAAGGGGAAAATGAAAAGAAGGCTATTGACTATCTGGACAGTTTAATTGCCGAACTGATGGTTTTGTTTCAGTCCGGGGCACTGACGGTTTCATCCGTATATTCCAACTTGTTTTCACTGCGTGCCAATATTTATCTTGAGCCGAATTTTCTTATTGAGCATCAGGAAATGGCAGGCGGAGCCGAAGAGGAAAAACGACTGGCCAATGTCTGCGCGGCCTTTCAGGAGATGGCGGAATTTTCAAAATTGGTCAGCCGGACCGATCCATATCAGGGAATGGTTCTGCTTGCGTCCAGCCGGATTGAGTACGTTGTTTTTTTGATCGGCTGCGACAAAGGAGAGGAGGCGCTGGAACAGCTCCTTCCGTTGGAAGAACCGTTGAAAAAAATGCTTGCGGGTCCGAATGATAAGAATCAAACGCTTTTGGCGATGTTCCTATTTTATACGGGCGGGCTTTACCGTTCGTCGGATCCGAAAAAATCACTCGAATATTTTTATCAGGCGTTGTCCGTTTTCGACAAGGTTCTTGAGTCCAATACGATTACCAGTGACGCGCTTGCCTGTCTGGCGGATACACAGCGTCACTGCGCCCATCTGCTGGCGAAAGAGGAGCCGGAAAAAGCGCTTGAACACGCACGGAAAAGCCGGTCTTATTTCGAATTGCTTAAAAATGAAAACGAAGAGAACATCGCTTCAATCGCGGTCTCTCTTTTTGATCTGGATTGTATGACCGGAGAGATCTGTTATAAAGGCCCGGACGAACTTAAAGATCAAAAGAACGCAACGGCCGCTTTTTTGAGCGCGGAAAAAGATTTTTTGGAAATGTCGGAACTCGGCCGGTTTACTCGTTACGGAAACATGATCGCCGTTTGGTCCGATCTGCTCGCCCTGTTATGGAAAAACTGGAGTTATCAGCAGATCGATGATCTGAATCAACGGTTGGAACTTTGGGAATCGAACCTGTCGGAAGTGATCCCGCCGGGCGATCTGGCCCGGTACTGCCTTCTTCGATATCAAATGGCTTATTATAGTCTGATCCGGTCGAAAGCGGCAGAATCGTTAAAGACAATTGAAAATGCGGAAAAGATCTTTAACGAACGGATCCTCAGCGAAAGCGGCGACTCCGATTTTAACATCAACTTTCCTTTAATGGCGGCGTCGATTCGCGGCTGGGCTCTTCGGGAACTCGGACATTTTCAGGAAGCGCTTGATCTGCTTGCTCCCCTTCAAAAGAAAATTAAAAAATCGGTTGACAAAAAAATTGCCGCCGAAGACAAGAAGGACAGTATTGTTCGCGAAGAAGATTTTGAATTCTTCTTCAATTACCGCAACATCGGCATTGTTTGTGCGGTCAATCTTTTGCGTCTTCGAAAATTCAAACGTTCCGAACGGTGTCTGGTCGAAATGGAAAAGCTTTCCGATCTTCTGGCCGCCAAACTCCCTGGCGATATTGTCAACGTTGCTTTTCTGCGTATTATTCGAGCGGAACTGCGCTTTGCGCAAAAAAATTATACGGAAGCGCTGGAGTCCGCGGAAAAGGCGATTGAAATTCTTAAAAGCAAAAAAAGCGATCTGCCCGGCAATTTCGGAGAAGCGCTGCGTTGGAAGGCGGCCTCTCTTTGGAAGTTGGGGCGGGGTTCTGATGCGCATACTGTTTGCGATGCCGGAATCATTCTGCTGGTTGAAGAGACGGAATCCGTTCGCCGACGGGGACGTTTTGAGCTGATTGATCTGTTTGTTCTCAAAGCGAAAATACTGATCGATCAAAAAAATTCCGCCAGCGCGAAAGGTTTTCTCTCGGCGGCGGAAAAAATCTTGAAGACTGCTCAACAGGAAAATCTTTCCTGCAATCAAAATTTTGAAGAAGAAATCAGTAATTTGCTGAAAAAATGCAAATAATTTTGTATCGTATCATTGTTTTGGGATAAGCCCCTGTGTATTAGCAAGAAAAGTCACAATTTGATTGAATATCGTTTTTTTTTTTTTTTTTTGATTAATATTTGCGGAAATTTTCGTAAATTTTAGTTGGAACTTCTTTTCAAAGTGTAACCTTTATATTATACTAATAAGAATTAAATGTCGTTACTATATTAAAAGGCAATTATAAATTTTTATAAAATTTTGTTAAAAATTGCAATTCTTGTTATTTCGGGTATTGATTTTTGTTTTTTAAAAAGGTATTTTATATAGGATCATCGGGAAATATATGTTCATAAAAAAATTTTTTTACTTTTGCGGAAATGACAGGTACTTTATTTTGAATGAATATGAAAAAGAAAAACATCGCGGTTTTTCGTTTGTTGAAATTCTTGTCATTTTGGGAGTGATAGGAATTTTACTGGGTATTTTATTGCCAATGATTCAGTTAGCAAGGGAGTCGCTTCGACGTCAGACCTGTGTCAATCATTTGCGGCAGCTTGCGTCTGCTGTTCAGTCATATCATGATTCGAACAACAGTTTTCCTCTGCTTGGCTGTTATTCGGCTGGAGCGGATCTTGTCGGGGGCGACATGAATGTCAAATACGATTACCCGCGGATCAATTCGATTGTTGCGATGCTTCCTTATCTTGGTGAGCCGGAACTTTCGCAAAAACTTTTCAAGCTTCGCAAGGACAAGGGCGACACCGTAGCCCGGCGGACGGAAAACGTTCCCGAGATGGGGTATGAATATCAGCTTCCTTTTCTTTTGTGTCCGAGTGATACGGTTCCCAATATGGACGGAGAAGTTCAGCCGGAACGTTTTACGCCGATTGCCGCTCGAAGTTACGCTTTCTGTTGCGGTGATTTTCCCGATACGGGAATTCAGCATTATATTTATAAAGGCGGTGGGGTGATAAATGATGAGATCATTCAGAATTTTGACTCATATAATAAAAATACGAGAACGGCCATTCCCTCCTTTCGCGATTATCGGAATATAAATTATATAAAGGACGGTCTTTCCAAAACAATGTTGTTTGGGGAAATGACTCGGGGATCCGATCAAAACCTTCAGTTTATTCGGACTTCCGTGCGGCTTGACAGCATTATGTCTTCTTATGATTTTCCTTTGGGTGAGAATCCTGGTCCGGAATGTATTTCTCAAAAATGGAGAAGTAAAGATCCCAATAAATGGGATGAAACCGTTCGAGTGACGACACTTTTCGGAGGTATTCGGGCATACGATGGAATAACGACTTATTCGACATTTGCAAGTATTTTGCCTCCGAATTCACCGAACTGTATGTTCTTTTTTGATGAGCGGCCGATGTTTTCCATCTCAAGTTATCATTCCGGCGGAGCGAACGTTGTTAATTATGACGGATCCGTTTTGTTTGTCAATAATAATATTAATTGCATAACAGAGGGGGTAACCAATCCAGTCATTAAAGACAAGGGGCGGTCCGATTACGGAGTTTGGGGTTCAATGGGCGCGGTGAATGACGAAACGGCAGAAAATGATGGTCTTTAAATCAGAACATACATTTGAGATGTTTTAAAGCGGTTGAAATGGACGACAAAAATATATTTAGAAACGATACTGAATTTAGTATTGCCGATATGGAAGAGACGAAACTGGCGTTTTCTTCCATAAAAACCATTGAGAATAACGCGAATGAAATCGCGCTTAAGCCGGGAATGGTTTTTGGGGGACAGTATTGCCTTGTTCGCTCTGCCGGTATTGGAAAAATGGGAGAAGTCTGGAAAGCTTATGACCGAATCGGCGAACGAAGTGTCGCGCTCAAATTTGTTCCTCGAAATATTGAAAATTACGATCTTGAGATCAAAAAGTCGAAAAAATGTTTTCAAGCCGTTTATAAACTGAATCATCAGTATATTTGTCCGATTCACGCGATTGTTGAAGATGATAAATTCGGATACAGTCATGTCATGAAATGGATGCCCGGAACGCTTGATGATTTTCAAAAAGAAGTGGCCGGTCCAGGGAATCCGTTGGATTTTAAATTGGCAATGGCCATTTTAAGCAATCTGGCTGAAGCACTTGATTATATTCATAAAGAAAATGTCATTCATCGGGATGTTAAACCTAAAAATGTCTGTATTACTCAAAATGAGGACCGTTCGTTTGCTTACGCTTCTCTGATTGATTTCGGATTGGCATCGTCTGTCGAGTATTATAAAAATAATTTTGAGCCGCGGACCGGAACGATTAGCGGAACGCCGGTTTATATGCCGCCGGAACAATGGATCAACGAAGTTCAATCTCCGCAAACGGACCAGTACGCGCTTGGAATTATCGCGTATAAATTACTTTCCGGTCATGTCCCGTTTACCAATTCAAGTATTAAAGAACTCCGGGGCGCCATCTTTTACGAACAGCCGAAGATCATTCCGGGAATTCCCCGATTCGCTAATCAAGCACTGCAAAAAGCTCTGTCAAAAAATCCGAAAGAACGTTTTAATACGTGTCAGGAATTTGTTCACGCACTTAAGGGAACCGCTCGAAAACAAATAAAAATTGTTACGTCCCTTTTTGCGCTGTTCGTTTTTCTGACCGTGTTGCCGTTCGTCTATTTTTTGGTAAACCGTGCTGACGAAATCGATATTGCCAAAAATGATCCGCTTCCTGTTTTTGAAAGTCTTTTAGTCAAATACACTGGCAAGGATTACGCTTTTCTGTTCAAGGAAGTTAAATACGATCCGACTCTGACAGTACACAGTTTAAATCCTGTTTTCCCGGTCGCGAAAGTTATTAAAGAAGAAAAAAAAGATCAGAAAGCTTTGTCTGATCAAAAAAAGCAGGGGCAGAATCATCCGAACGAAGAAAATAACAAGGGAATGAAACTGTCCAAACTGCTGGACAGTCAAAACGGCGTTTCGAACGATTCCAATAAAAAAAAGGTGTCTGAAAATACCGTTCGAAACAAAGAAAATGTTCAGAATAAATATTTGACCATCGGATCGGAGCGAATTTCTTTTTCAGAAAAAAAGGAAGGGAAGGGCTGGTCCTATTCTTATGACCAGACCAAAAAACGCGGCGCGCTTCTGCTGGCCGGGTATCAGGGCGCTTCTTTGGGGAGCTGCGGAATCGATCTCGATATTACTGTTCAGGAAGGAACCGAAAATACTGTTCAGGGCGACGGAAAATCCAATGTTCTTTTTGTGAAACATGGCAAACTTCGACTGACCGGATCCGGCAAAGGAACAGGTAAACTTGTTCTCTCCGTCGATAAAATCAATTCGTCTGCGGAGCAGGGACCGGCTGTTTTATTCGCTCAAGATGGAATCGATATCGAAAATTTGACTGCCATGACGATCTCTTCCGTAAATCGGTGTTACGGAATTGAAGTGGAGAACGGCGGGTTAAGCTTGACAAATGTTTCCCTGCTTGATGTTGCGACGAAAAAAAATATCGATTCTGTTCATGTCGGCGGTCCTCTTGCGTTGACTTGCAGTGCTTCCGCAAAAATTATTCTTGAAGGCGCGCTTTGGCATCGCGGAAAGTTTTCTGTTCAGGGGATTCCTGGACATCAAGAAAAAGACCGTCCGATTGATTCCGTGACCGGCACTCTTTTTATGACACTCAAACTGCTCGATAAAAAAATCGACCGTGTTCTTCTGACAAGTGAAAATCTGGAAAAAACAATAAATCCTCCTGCTAATGAACAGGTTTTTCTTTTGGCAGCCAATATTGATGCGGTGTATGATCTTGCCGTTGAAAAAGAAGGAAAGTTGACGTTTTTAAATGTCATTGACCGCAAACTGCATTGTACAATGCTCAGCTCCGGAAACTGGACGATCAAACGCGCCGGAAAAAGAGATAAAATTCTTTCGCATGAATGGTTGAGAGTATACGGCGATCTTGTTTTAGGGTCGCCAATGGGAATGGGATCATCGACGTTAACAATTGATGGCGGGTCGGAACGCAAAGAAATTCTTGAAGCAAATGATGCCAAAGCTTTTGTTTCGGGCGATATTTTTTGTAAAACGGAAGACAACAGAAAATATTCATTCACCAAATACAAGGTCGTAAAAGAGACGAAAAATGTATTGATTTCCGTTTACGGTTCTTTAAAAATGTATAGTGGAGTGTCGATTCAAAATAACATCAACACGCTTTTCTTTATCAACGAAGAAAATAATGGTCTTTCGCAACCGGAATATGCGGGCGGAGTTTATATTGCCGACAACGGAATTTTTGAAATGTACGGCGGGAAAGTTACTCAATGTCAGGCTCCTTTATGCGGAGGAGTTGCCGTGAACGGTATATTTCGACTGTATGATGGCGAGATCAGCATGAATACAGGATACAATAATGGGGTCAATAAAGTAGAAGGCGCCGGCGTCGGAATACGAGCCGGAGTTTTCGAGATGTATGGAGGAAAAATAACCGGAAATCTCGCGCTGGCCGACAATACGGCTCAGGAAGGATCCCGGGCGGCCAAAGGGGGCGGCATTCATATCAGCGGACGGAGTAAGGCCATTATTTCCGGCGGATCAATTACCAATAATCTCTGTCTTTGGGGCGGAGGTGGGATCTATGTCGGCGGGCGCGGTACTTCCGAGCTGCTTATTTCCCAAAATGCGGAAATAAGCAATAATTTCGCTATTCTCGGAGCAGGTATTTATATGAATTCCAGCGTTAAAATGGAAGGTGGACGCATCGAAAACAACAGCCTTGTTGAAGGGGTTAGCGCTACTTTGCCCAGAGGAGCGGGAATTTATATCCGGGAATGGGGAAACGGTGATCTTGCGACCAAGGGGCCTGTTTTTACAATTTCCAAGGACGCTTTTTTGGGGCAAAATGACCGTATTTATATTGTCGACAATAAAGTGGCCAAGTTGAAAATGGGACAATATGTTTATGCTCCCATTTCTGTTTTGCCTCCTTTAACCGATTACAATCAAAAGTTTGTCGTATCTATTGGATCCGCCGCAGCCTCTGTTGACAAAACGATTCGGATCGTCTCTATTGAAAATGTTGTTGACGAAAAAAATGTCGAGAAAATCGCGTCCTGTTTTGATTTCGGTTATTTGGGATATAAAAACAATGAGAAATTTCATTTGGAATCCTATTTGGATAAAACATCCGATTTCCCGAAATATTACCTTGTTTTGAAAAAAGGAAAATAATGCTCCCGGTGATCTTTTTCTGTCGGGAGTCTTTTTCGTTTTGAAGACGCAATCGTTTTGAGGGCGCAATCGTTTTGAAGGCGCAATCGTTTTGAGGGCGCAATCGTTTTGAAGGCGCAATCGTTTTGAAGGCGCAATCGTTTTGAAGGCGCAATCGTTTTGAAGGCGCAATCGTTTTGGAATGCAGCGATCTTTTGTTTGTTTTTCTCTGTCAAAAACTTCTATACGGTCAGTATTTTAAAATCTTTATGTTTTATGTTGATTGATATTACGAATCGACAGTTAATTCAATATTAAAACGAAATTTTCATAAAGGAACCGGTATAATTTTCAGGAAGGATCGGGAAATGTACTCGTCAAACTTTCTTTTTTAGATATAACACTGTTTTGGAACCAATTGAAAAAAAAGAAATGCTGATCTCCTAACGAAACGATTTGGTATTCCTTGCCGATTTGTTTCTCTATGATAAAATATATAGAATTGGTATAATTCAATTTGACGGAAGATCATAAGTGTTTCAAATTAACGACGGAACGCTTTCAGATTGACAGTTGTGACAGGGAGATAACAATGGATTCCAAACAGGTTCCTGAAGAAGCATTGGGTGAATTTCAGATCGCCGCGGAAAATGGGTCCGGTCCCAATTTTCCTCAAAATGAGGAGAAGTTGATCGAATTTTGGCGCAAGAATAGCATTTGGGAAAAATCCCTTCAGAAACGCCGCGAAAAGAATAAAGGAACATTTGTTTTTTATGAAGGTCCTCCGACCGCTAATGGAATACCGCATCCGGGCCATTGTCTGACACGGGCCATTAAGGATCTTTATCCCCGCTATAAATCGATGAAAGGATATCTTGTCGAACGCAAAGCCGGCTGGGACACACACGGACTGCCGGTTGAAGTTGAAGTTTGCAAGGAAATGAAGATCCATTCCAAAGAGCAGATCGAAGAATTCGGTGTTGAACCTTTTATTCATCTTTGTGTTGACAATGTTTTCCGTTATACGAAACAATGGGAGCATTTGACCGAACGGGTTGGTTTTTGGATCAATTTGGATGAAGCTTATGTAACTTATCATCAGTCTTATGTCGAAAGTGTATGGTGGGCGCTGAAAACATTTTTTGATCAGGGACTGCTTTATCAAGGTCATAAAATTGTCTGGTGGTGGGCGCAGGGGGGAACCGCGCTTTCCTCCGGCGAGGTCGGACAGGGCTATCGGGAAGTGGCCGATCCGAGTGTTTTTGTTCGTTTTCCGCTTTTGAATGAACAGAACGATCCGCGCTTTGCCGATACGGATCTTCTCGTCTGGACGACGACACCCTGGACGCTGCCGAGCAATCAGTTCGCCGCCGTTCATCCTGATCTTGAGTATTCGATTATTTCGCTGACCGATCCGAAAGAGGAAGGAGAACCCGGACATAAACTTATCGTCGCTTCCGCGCTTCGGGAAACAATCGCCAAAAAGTCGAAGAAAAATTTGACTGTTCATGAAACACTCAAAGGAACCGATCTGATCGGTCTTCGTTATAGACCTCCGTTCGATTATTATTATAAGGATCTTGGAACGAAACAGGGAACGCTGAAAGATGGATCGAAAGAGTATCTGGCCTGGCGCGTTTGTCCTGCCGATTTCGTGACGACCGATGCCGGTACCGGTTTGGTGCATGAAGCGCCCGCCTTCGGCGAAGTCGACTTTGATCTGCTGGTTGAACAGCAGGCGCGATACATGCCGGGTGAAGGCCCGCAGTTGATCTGTGCCGTCGCTCCGAATGGAACCTTTACGGAAGCCGCGCCCGATTTCGTCGGCCGATGGGTCAAAGAATGCGATAAAGATGTTTGTCGAAATCTCAAAGAACGCGGTATTTTGTTTATGCAAGAGCAGTATCTGCATGACTACCCGTTCTGCTGGCGCGCCGCCAATGATCCGCTGATTCAGTATCCGCGAAAAAGCTGGTTCATTCA
>CAZZEF010000024.1:3103-9086 GCA_964652875.1 uncultured Planctomycetaceae bacterium | reverse complement strand
GAAAAAATGCTCGCCAATAATGACAAGATCGGTTGGATCCCCGATCATATTAAAAATGGCCGGTTCGGAAATTTCCTTGAATCGAATATCGATTGGGCCCTTTCCCGGGAACGCTATTGGGGAACTCCGCTGCCTGTTTGGGTTTGCGAAGAGACCGGATATCAGGAAGCGATTGGATCTTATGATGAACTGCTGACCAAACCGGGCGCAGCAGGAACCGAAGTTTGGGAAGCCGCTTACAAGGACGCCAAAGCCAAAGCCGGCGATAAATGGACCGAGGCCGAAGATAAGATCTGGCAGCACTTAAAGGTTCACAAGCCTTATATTGACGCGATTACTTATGATTCACCGAAAGTGCCGGGCAAAAAAATGCGCCGTGTCCCGGAAGTCATCGACTGCTGGTTCGATTCCGGATCAATGCCGTTCGCGCAATTCGGCTATCCGCATCTTCCGGGATCCAAAGAACTGTTTGAAAAGAACTTTCCCGCCGATTTCATTAGCGAAGCGATTGATCAGACGCGCGGCTGGTTTTATTCTCAGCTGGCGATCAGTACGTTACTGTTCGGCGACAAAAAAGAATATCCGCATCCGTTTAAAAATTGCATCGTTTTGGGGCTCATGTTGGCCGAATGGTATGAAAACAACAAGGACAAAAACGACATTCGTTTGTCGGAAGCGGAGGCGATTCAGACGTTCGGTAAAGGCAAATTTTCCAAACGGGTCGGCAAGATGTCGAAATCGCTGAAAAATTACCGTCCGCCGCAGGAGATCTTCGACAAATTCGGAGCGGACGCGTTACGTTGGTATTTTTACGCCAATCAGGCGCCTTGGAGTTCGATTATTTACAGCGAGTCGGCTATTCGCGACAGCATGCCCGAATTCATGATTCGTCTTTGGAATGTTTTTTCATTTTTCGACGTTTACAGCGGAATTGATCATTTTCGACCGGAGGATCTTTTGGATCCGAATGCGATTCAGGAAGACGGCGGAAACTTGTCGGCCCGGGCACTGCGTTCGGCGGCGGGATCCGCGGTTCCTTACCGTCCGTTCGCTGATCGTCCGGAACTGGACCGCTGGATCTTGAGCGAGTTGAACGAACTGGTGCGCTTTGTCGATGACCGAATGAACGAATACGATCATTTCAACGCCTGCGGTAAAATTAAAGAGTTTGTTGATTCTCTTTCAAACTGGTATGTCCGCAGAAGCAGGGGGCGATTCTGGTCCGGAGAAGCGATTGATTCCAAAGCGGACGCCTACTGGACGCTTTATGAATCACTTTTAACTCTTGCCAAGTTGATCGCGCCGTTTGTTCCCTTCCTGTCGGAACGTTTTTGGCAGAAACTGGCGGTCGCGCATTTTGGAAAAATTGTTAATGAAAGTGTTCATTTTTGCGATTATCCGCAGTCTGATCCGACCGCGGTCGACCAAGTTCTTTCGGATCGAATGAGAATGGTTCGGGAAATTGTTTCGCTTGGTCATAATGCCCGAATGGGGGCATCGCTTAAAGTTCGGCAGCCGTTGGCCGGAGTTGAAGTCGCTCTTTCCAATCCGGCAATGCGTGCGGAACTGGAACCGCAGATCGGTTTAATCGAACAGGAACTTAACGTTAAAACAGTCAATTTTATTGAGAATGCCGATCAATATATCAGTTATTCCATTTTACCGGATCTTAAAAAACTCGGTCCAAAACTCGGTAAGCGATTGCCGCAGGTTAAAAACGCGTTGGCCGTTGCGGAAGGGGCCGCTCTTTTGAAAGAAATGAATGCGGCGGGTAAAGTCGTTTTGGAACTTGCGGATGGCCCGATTGAGCTTCTTTCTGATGAAATTCAGATCCGGCTTGTTCCCAAAGAAGGATTTGCCGCCGCGCAGGGAACCGAATCGGTCGTTATTCTTTCGACCGTTTTGACGGAGGATCTGATCGCCGAAGGAAAGGCCCGGGAGATCGTTCGTTTGATCCAGACGCGTCGCAAGGAGATGAATTGCGAATACACCGACCGAATCGAGGTCGGGATCAAAACCGGATCTGAAACGCTTTCCGGCGTTCTTAAGGCTTTCGGTGATTATATTAAAGGAGAAACGCTGGCGTCCGTCTTGGTTCACGGATCGCTTGACGGAGCCGAATCGGTTCCCGGAAAAATTGATAACGAAGAAATTGACCTTTATGTCAAGATCGTAAAATAAAATATTTTGAGGTAAAAACATGTCGTCAGCGACGAAGAAAAAACTTCCGATAGCCGTTTTAATTTCCGGAACAGGCAGAACACTTAAAAATATGATTGAAAAGATCCAGTCGGGCCAGCTCGACTGCGAGATCAAATTGGTCGTATCAAGTACCAAAACGGCTAAGGGACTTCAGTATGCCGAACAGGCGAATATTCCGCTGGTCATTATTGAACAGGCTCATTATGAAACCCGCGAAGGATTCAGCGAAGCCGTGTTCAGTGAGATTAACGAAGCGGGCGCGGAACTGGTCGTTATGGCCGGATATTTAAAACTTCTGCATATTCCTGATTCTTACCGCAATAAAGTGGTCAATATCCATCCGTCTTTGATCCCGTCATTTTCCGGAAAAGGCTTTTACGGAAACATTGTTCATGAGGAAGCGCTCAAATATGGTGTTAAGATCAGCGGATGCACTGTCCATTTTGTCAATAATGAATACGACAATGGCCCGGTGATCCTTCAGCGAATCGTTCCTGTTTATTATGAAGATACTGTTCAGATGCTTAATGACCGGGTCTTTTACGAAGCGGAATGTGTTGCTTATCCGGAAGCGGTTCAGCTTATTGCCGAAGGCCGTGTTACCGTTGTCGGACGAAAAGTTCGTATTGCACCGCCGGACGAAGTTGCGAATTAGAATTCTCCGATTGCCGTTTCGCTGCTCTTTCGTTCGAAAGGATCTCTTTTGGACGCTTGCGCGGACGGATCGAAAGGATCTGTTTTCGAGTTTTATAAAGCAGACTTTTTGTTTTCATTATTGCTGCCGATTGACTTTATGAACAGATCGTTTTGGGGATTCTCCGGATGAGGAAAAGTAACAAGCAGTCGGCATAAACGAATCAACGGCCGGAGAAAAAATGAAAACGGCAGGAGCGGAATTTATGGAACAGAGCGGTCACTCAAAACAGAAAGATAAATTATTTCATCAAAAATTGGCGGAGACCTGTTATCTTTCAGCGGTTGAGTCGCTTGGCGAAGGGGACAGTGAGGACGCGTTGGATAAATTGGACGACGCGCTTTCCTGTCAGCCTGACTATTTGCCCGCTCTTTTGGGACGAGCGGAACTTTATCTTGATTTCGATGATCCTGACGCGGCGGAGCCTGATATCAAGAGAATTATGAAGCTTGATCCCGACTCGTCAGCGTCACTGCTTTTGATCGGTAATTTTTATCGCGCGAAAAATAATTTTTCAAAAGCGGTTGAATGTTATAGTCGGGCATTGAAAAAGAACGAGAAGGATCATATCGCTTTTTATGCGCGGGCCGTCTCTTACGACATGATGAATGAAACGGAAAAAGCGCTGGCCGATTTTGAACAGTGTCTGAAATTGGCCCCACTTTTTGTTTCCGGTTGGTATGACCGCGGCGTTCTTTACGCCTGCGCGAATAATTGGCCGGCCGCGATTGCCGATTATTCCAAGGTGATCGAACTGGATCCGGAATTTGTTCACGCTTACGTTACCCGGGGCGACGCAAGAGCGTTGAGCGGGGACTGCAAAGGTGCGGAACAGGATTTTCAAAAGGCGATTGATTTGGATCCCGAGGACGGAATGGCCTATTATTACCGCGCGGCCATGTATGATTCATTGGGAGAAGACGAGAAGGCGTCCATCGATTTTCAAATGGCGGCCGAGAAGAATTTTGATCCGGAAGATTAAACGGGAGTTAAATGAGCGCATCCGTTATTATTGCCGATTCTTTGCCGGTGGTTCGCGCCGGATTGTATTCGTTTTTTAACGAGACAAATATAAAAATCGTTGATGAAGCGGTTACCGGTGCGCAGCTTCCGCAAAAGGTTCTTTTTTACAATCCCGATCTTGTCCTGATGGACTCTCTTTTTCCTGATGAAAGCGGTTTCGACACGGTAGAGAAGATTCGAAAAAACGGTTTTCGCGGTCGAATTGTCTTTTTTACAGAAGAGACGAAATCGGCGCAGCTGGCACGTGCCCGGGCTTTGGGGGTTGATGCCTGGTTCCTTAAAAAGACAAAACGAGCGGAATTGATCCGGTCACTTCAAGTAGTGATTGAAGGGAATAATCCCGATTTTATTGGAGAACTTCATCGGATCTCGAAGATCGGACAGCTTCGGGAAAAAAAACAGATCACCGATTTGTTGACGCCTCGGGAACGGCAGGTCCTTCAATACATCGCTCACGGATTGAGTAATAAGGAGATCGCGTTCTCGTTAGGGCTTAGTCAGAATACTGTCAAGGAATATGTTCAAAATGTATTGAGAAAACTTGAGGTGCGTGATCGGACGGAAGCGGCTGTTTGGGCCGTTCAGAACCAATTTTAATCATTTGTATTGTTTTGATAAGAAATTTTTGAATAAAAAACAAAAAAAACATTTGGGATGGTCTGAATATTTTCAATTATATATAATATATATAATTGGGATAAACAGTAATTTTACAGGAAGTTTTTAAGAGATTATAAGTGTTTTCGCTTGATTTTCTTTTTTTGTTTGGTAAAATCGTATAAAAGATAGGTTCTGATCCAGTTATTAGAATCGGGAATACTTTTTAGAGAAGGAATTTGAACATATCGACCGGTGAGCGGTCTTGAGTAAATTCAATTCAAACCGATTCCGTTTAATAGAAATTGAGGTTGTTAAAAAGATGAGTAATTCAAGAGTTAGAATTATGGTTCGATATCAGGATGACGCGGCTGTTGCTTCCTGTATGGATACAAAATTGAGCGACGAACTTGGAATTCAAGCTTGGGGTGAAGAACTTTACAATTTAGTGGACAATCATAAGGGCAAAAAACTGGTTGTCAGTTTTTCCAATGTCGTTTTTATGTCCAGCTCCGCACTTCGGGTTCTCATAACGCTGAATAACAGAACCAGGGCCAAAGGAATTAAACTTGCTCTCTGCGGAATTAACGATAATATTATGGAAGCGTTTAAAATTACGAGACTTGATACTCTGTTTACGATTAAAAAGTCCGAACTCGAAGCCGTTAAAGCAATGAGATAAGTTTGGATCGTGTTTTTTCGGAAAATTTATGATTTTTTCGAAAAACAGGCTATCCGCAATGATATCGGGCGGGAAGATCCTGTCCCGATTGTATTTTAGATGATTTATCGGATAAGCAGGTGTATAAGATGGAAGGAAATGGCAGCAGAACAGCTCCTTATATGCAGGAAGAAATCTTTTCCAGCATTGCCGGTAACGGTTCGCCTTTTACGGATGAAGTCCTTCACCAGATGGAGTTAAGGAATTGGCCTCCCCGCGATGTTTTCGGGGTTAATATGGCTGCTGTTGAAGCCATTACCAACGCGATGATGCACGGTAATGAATACGATCCTGAAAAAATGGTCCATGTTGCCGTTCAGATCTCCGACGATATCGTTCATTTGGAAGTCCGGGACGAAGGTCCCGGTTTCGACATTACTTCTATTCCTGATCCCCGTGACGAAGCCAATATGGACACTCCTTCCGGTCGCGGTATTCTTCTCATTCACGCTTTTATGACCAAAGTCTGGTTCAATGAATCCGGAAATATGATTTATATGGAAAAAGTTCGGTCCGAAGACATTTAATTTTTTTCAGTCTAAATTTAAACAGTAACCGCACATTTTAAGGAGTTGTCAAATGAAAGTTGCTGTTTTCAGTACCAAGGATTACGACCGTTATTTTTTGGAAAAAGCCAATAACGGACGTTTCGATCTTGTTTTTTACGATGCCCGACTCGAAAGCTCAACCTGTAAGTTGGCGGAACGTTTTCCGGTTGTCTGTACTTTCGTTAATGACCGGCTTGA
>CAZZEF010000024.1:426-3093 GCA_964652875.1 uncultured Planctomycetaceae bacterium | reverse complement strand
TTGATTCCGAGGTGCTTTTAAAACTTTTCGGCGGCGGAACTCAAATGCTGGCGCTGCGCTGCACCGGGTTCAATAATGTCGATTTTTATTCCGTTCACAATCTTGGTTTCGTTGTTGCCCGGGTTCCGGTTTATTCCCCTAATTCAATCGCGGAATATACGATCGGTCTCATCCTTGCCCTGGCGCGAAAAATTTGTAAAGCTTACGTTCGAACGAGAAATGGCAATTTTTCTTTGGAAGGATTGCTCGGTTTCAATATTTGCGACCGGACGGCGGGTATTTTGGGAACCGGCAAGATCGGAGCGATTACGGCTCGGGCTCTTCGCGGGTTCGGATGTCGGGTTTTGGCTTGCGATATTTATGAACGGGAAGATCTTAAAAACAGCGGGATCGAATATGTCGATCGGGATACTCTGTTTCGAAATGCGGACATTATCTCCTTAAATTGTCCTTTGACTCCGGAAACTTTTCATTTGGTCAATGATCGAACGATTGATCTTATGAAAGACGGAGTTATGCTGGTCAATACGAGCCGCGGCGGTCTTGTCGATACGCTGGCTGTCATTCGCGGACTAAAGTCGGGTAAAATCGGCGCGCTGGCCTTGGATGTTTATGAAGAAGAAGCGGATTTCTTTTTCGAAGATTATTCCAATAAAGTTATTCAGGATGATGTTTTAGCTCGAATTTTGAACTTCCCTAACGTTATTGTTACCGGTCATCAAGCTTTTTTTACCTCTGAGGCAATGGAGTCCATCGCCTGTCAGACGATCGAAAATATCGCCGCTTTCGAAAGCGGAAAAACTCCCCCGGGAGTACTCACTTGGGAAATGGTCATGCCCGAACCGGCGGTCTCTAAAATTTAGACCAATTTATTATCGTTTTTATCTTAAAATTGGTTCATCTTAAATTTTGTCTTTGTTTTTTGCGAAACTGATTCTAAATACGGACGCGTTTTAAATACGGGGTTCATTTAAACGGACGTTTCTATTTTTATACCGTCCGTTTCAGATAGTTGGGAACTTCTTCAAGTGAACACCAACCGCTTATTTCTATTTTTATACCGTCCGTTTCAGATAGTTGGGAACATCTTCAAGTGAACATCAACCGCTTATTTCTATTTTTATTCTGTCCGCTTTAGATAGTTGGGAACATCTTCAAGTGAACATCAACCGCTTATTTCTATTTTTATTCTGTCCGCTTCAGATCTTTCCGTCGGATTTTCTTTTTTATTATTTTTAAATCAAACCGTTTTGGTTGTTAATCTCAAATAATTCAATTAATTATTAAATTTACAGCTATCTGGGAAAAGAAAAAAGGGCGCAGATCTTGGTAATATACCGATTCTATTATGAATTTTTCGTTATAACGTCAAAAGAACCGCCGATTCACGCAGCCAATCGGCGAAGATGACGGAAAATTTAAATAAAAGCGGTATAAAAGATTCAGAGCGAAACAAGAATAAATATTCTCCGATTTTAAAAAACTGATCTGGACAGAAAGAGCGAAATTAACTAATCTTCCCGCTGGTTTATTAATTTGGGGTCAAAACGGACCTGGATCGGATAAAATGGAGAAATAAGATGAACAAGGAAAAACAAACATCGTCTTTTAAATTCGTTTTTGGAACTTTTGCGGTAATACTTATGATCGCGACGGCATTTTTTCTTGGCCGAATTTCAAAAACCTGGACGAATCCTTTTTCCGAAGGTGTTTCGGCGACGGCTTCCTGCGAGACGGCCGGCGCGGTTCTTTCGACCGGAACTTTCACCAGCGGGACGGAAGCGCTTTTTTATCTCGATTCTCAAAGCGGACGGCTGTCCGCCGGGGTTCTTTCCAGAAGTGAACCCTCTTTTGTTAAACTGTACACGCGTCAGATCAAAACGGATTTGGCGAAATCAACCGCGCAATTGAAAATTCCAATGCCGGCGGATCCGCGGTTTATTATGGTTTCCGGCGAAAATGACACGAAAAAATTCGGCGCCGGGGAAATGAATAATCTTGCCCGATCATTCGTTTATATTGCCGAGATTAATACGGGCATTGTTCTGGTTTATGTTTTGCCGTCGCAAGGAGACCGCGATTTGGAAGTTACCGGCGGCGAGATCTATTTTTGGACCTTTCTCCGAATGAACAATGGTATGATCAAATCCGGTAAATAAAATCTTCTGTATCATCTCGATCAAAAAAGAAATGGTTTCAATTTTTAAAATAAATAAATAATATTATGAGAAGAACAATGATGTCCTTGATCTTTAAACGTTTCGGATCCGGTTCGTGTTTTGATTGTCTGAAAGAAAAGCTCGAACTGATCCGCGGACCGGAAAGATCTTTCCTTGGAACGACTGTTCGTTTCTTGTTTTTGTGTTTACTTTCGACGTTCGTTTTCTTGGAGGGGACTGAACGGCTTGACGCCCAAACTCCTGTCAGTCAAAATCAATACACGCAGCAGGATCTTTTGCGAATGCGTCAGGAAAGTCGGGGATATCAGCAAAAGCAGACGTATCAAAAGAGATCTCAAACGGTTCCGTCTGTTCAAACTCAGATGTCTTCTTCCAATCAGCGTATTTATAATCAGACAGCAAATACAAATCGGCAAGCAGCCGCAAACAGTCAGACGAATGCCGGTCAGCGAGTAGTTTCGAACAGTCAAACGAGTACAAATCAGCG
>CAZZEF010000024.1:0-416 GCA_964652875.1 uncultured Planctomycetaceae bacterium | reverse complement strand
CGTTCCAGCCCGGCCGATGACGTATGATCCGGTATCTTCGCGGCAGTATGTTCAGAATAAAAATTTAAATGCACGAAATCAGACTCGATATTTACAAAGTCCGAATCGTGTCCCTTCTCGTCCGGTTTCCAATTCGGTCCGCGGTGTTCCGTCAGCGCAAGGACAGACGCGCGGTTCGGTCGCTGTTCCGCGATCGGCTGCCATTCAGGGACGGAATCAAAAGACTCCGCGTCCGACAGTTCAATCGAACAGTATTTTTCAGCGCAAAATGATTCGTCAAAGTTCGATGGCTGGAAATACTAATTTTCATCAAAATTATAACAGTCAAAATGTTTATCTTGACAGACCGAATACGCCCAATTTCAACAGTCAGAATACAAACGCGGCGATTTATAATGGATCAAATCCGACTCGGC
>CAZZEF010000023.1:0-34766 GCA_964652875.1 uncultured Planctomycetaceae bacterium | reverse complement strand
TTTGACGAAAATGCCTGTTTGACGAAAATGCCTGTTTGACGAAAATGCCTGTTTGGCGAAAATGCCTGTTTGACGAAAATGCCTGTTTGACGAAAATGCCTGTTTGACGAAAATGCCTGTTTGACGGGGATGCGGAAGAGACGTCCGCGTTTCAGTCCTGTCAGTTACTGCGTTTATCCAGACAGATATTTAGAAATTGTTTCATACTCCAATTTCGATTTTTTGACCTCGTATTTTATAAGCTCAAAAATGCCTAAAACAAGTTATGAAACTGCTTCTAGTCCAAACAGATATTTATAAAATTGATAAAGTGCCAGTCTTTCAGAAGAATGATTCTTTATTGGATCTGTTTTTCGATTTCTGACGCGAACGATTTTTTCAAAAAAGGAACGGCAGGCAGAACCGGTTGAAATCGGTGTTTTGAGGATCGGAAAAGGCGCGGACGGGAAGGTCTCTGTATTCGTTCAAAAATGCCGATAATTTGATGCTCGGTCGATCTTTCGATCATGAAAGCCTCCCCTTTTAATGATTTTGGGGTAAAAAAGGAACGTCTTTTCAAAGAAAATTTATTTCAAGAATGACAGGATAGCCGTCCCAAGATTAAAACTTTTATAAAAAGCGCAGTTTTACGGGCGTTAAATTAAGCGATGAAAATCCAATTTTTATTAAAGCGATGAATAGTCAATAATTGATAAAATGTCATATTATTTGTTTTATGTGTCTGTGTTAATAATAGTGGACGATATTTATTTAATGAAATAAAGAAAAAGAGAAGGAAGAAAGGCAGAGGGTCGGCTTGACAAAACGTGAGGATCTGATATGTTTAGGTAAATTCGAGTTGTTGGGAAATAAGATAATGCTGGTTCGCGTCTTTTGCGGACTTTCGTTTCCCTTGATTCATGGTGGTATCGCCGAGTATTGCGCGGAGTTTATTCGCGTTTGAGAAGTTTGAGAAGTCATACGGTGATACTGGTTTTCAAGACTTCCGCAAAAACAGTATAGCAAAATCGAGAGTTTCTATGCCGACAATTAATCAGTTAGTTCGCAAGAACAGAAAACAGCAGCACAGCAATACGAAAACCCCAGTTTTGGAGAAGTGCTCGCAAAAGCGCGGTGTTTGCCTTCAGGTTCGAACCATGCAGCCGAAAAAACCTAACTCGGCTCTTCGAAGAATTACCCGTGTACGTCTTTCCAACGGTAAGGAAGTTACCGTTTATATTCCTGGTGAAGGCCATAAACTTCAAGAACACAGTATCGTGTTGATTCGCGGCGGCCGTGTTCGTGACCTTCCTGGAGTTCGTTATCAGGTTATCCGCGGAACGCTTGACGCGACGGCGGTTGACGGACGTAAACAGGCTCGAAGCCGTTACGGCGCGAAAAAGAACGCCGGTCCGGCCAAAAAACGCTAAATCGTTTTTTCCTGTTCGGTTTACCGTTTGACCGATCTTGAGATCCTGCTTTTAATAATCAGTATAATTATTTTATGATAAAATATATAAAGCAAGATAAAATTTTTTCAGAGAATCGGCGCGGTAAAAAATAAGAATAACAATAATTTGGATAAGACTATACGGAAAGACTAAAAATGGGACGTATTACTGCCAGCAAAAAACAGATGAAGGGTGATCCTGTTTACAATTCCCTTTTGGCCAGCAAATTCATTAATTGCCTGATGTATGATGGCAAAAAAACAGCTGCCCAGCGAATTTTTTATGATGCCCTTAATATTTTAAAGACCAAAGTGGCCGATGCTTCGCCGCTGGACGTTTTTAATCAAGCGCTTGAAAATGTCAAGCCGAATATCGAAGTTCGATCGAAACGGGTCGGCGGTGCTTCTTACCAGGTGCCTATGCCGGTTCGAGCCAATCGCGCGCAGTCTCTTTGTATTCGCTGGATCTTGGCGGCCATTCATGATAAAAAAGGCCAGCCGACCGCCGAAAAACTCGCCGCGGAACTTTTTTCCGCTTACAATAAAGAAGGCGTCGCCTATACCAAGCGTGAAAACGTTCATAAAATGGCTGAAGCGAACAAAGCGTTCGCCCATTTCGCCAACTGATTCAAACGGGCTTTACTTTTATTTTAAAGATCGCCGTTTAAATTATGGACATCCGGCTTAAGGGGTCCTTTGTAAAATCGAACCGAAGAATGTTTAGGAATGTTCTTCGGTTTTTTTTCGATCAGAAAGAAGAATCGTTTTTTAAGAAAATTTCTGATCAAAAGTTAACTTTGCGAACCGCTGCTCTTTGACTTTGGATTAGAAATAATACAGACTGATTTGGTCTGACAGAGGTAATATGATGATTTATCTTGATAATAACGCGACAACATCCGTTGCTCCTGAAGTACTGGAGTCCATGATCTCTTGCTTTAAAGAAAAGTATTGGAATCCCAGTTCAATGTATGATCCCGCCGTTTCGTTGGCCAAAGAGATCAAAGAAGCCCGGAAATCAGTGGCCCGTCAGATCGGCGCCAAAAATTCATCGACCATTCTTTTTACCTCTTGCGCGACAGAAAGTAATAACACCGCTTTATTCGGATCCGCGGCCGCCAATCCGAAAAGAAAACATATTATAACAACGAAAGTCGAACATCCGGCCGTCCTTGAAGTTTGCAAAGAATTGCAGCGCCGGGGATACGAAATAACCTGGCTTGACGTCGATCGGGCCGGTAATTTGGACATGAAGCAGTTCGTTCATGCGCTTCGGCCAGGCGGAACTCTGATGGTTTCCATTATGCATGCCAATAACGAAACAGGTGTTGTTTTTCCCATCGAACGTCTTTCCCGAATAACTAAAGAGACCGATCCGGAAATTATTTTTCATACGGACGCGACTCAAACGGTCACCAAGCTTCCGATTGATCTTTCGGATTCATTTTCGCATGTTGATCTGCTTTCTTTTTCGGGGCATAAATTTCATGCCCCCAAAGGAGTCGGCGCATTGTATATTCGGCAGGGAACCCCGATCCGCAGCTTTATGATCGGCGGCCATCAGGAAAATGGACGTCGGGCGGGAACGGAAAATGTCCCCTATATTTTGGGAATGGCTAAAGCGCTGGAACTGGCCGCGCAAACGCATCCGGAAGATTTCGTTCGAATGGAAAATCTTCGGGATCGTTTGGAAGCGAAAATCGTTGAAAAAGTTCCTTATATAGAAATCAACGGCAAGGGAGCGGTCCGAATGCCGAACACACTGAACGTCGCTTGCCATTCGATCGAAGGTGAATCGCTTCTTATGCTGATGAACGAAGCAGGTATTGCTGTTTCCAGTGGATCCGCCTGTACTTCCGGGTCGCTGGAGCCGTCGCATGTTCTTGTCGCAATGCAGGTTCCGTCTTCCGCATTGCAGGGAAGCATTCGATTCAGTTTGAGCCGTTACAATACGGAAGAAGAAATAGATTACGCGGCGGACAAGTTCGCTTTTGCCGTCGAGCAGCTTCGAAATGCCTCTCCTTATTGGGATCGGGAAGGTCAAAAACCGCGGTAACAAATATTTGACGCAGTCGAATAATTTTGAAAGGATCTTTATAAACGTTGTATTTGATCGACTTGAACTTTGAATTGGAATAGGTCTAAGCGGGATCAGCGGCGGGAATATGAGATCTGAACAGGAGAAAAGCGATGTCCGGGGATTTTTCAACGATCATGGCCGCTGGAGTCCAGGGGTCGGTTCAAGCGGACCGGGCCGGAGGTGTTGCAGAAGAAAATATTCGCCGGTCGGACGTGTCAGCCCGTCTTCAGGAAAGTCGTCAGCGGGCGGAAAAATCGGCGGGGGTTGGCTCGGCGGAGAATGAAACCCGTCAGTCGTCGGGCGAACGGGACGGTGATGGCCGCGAGTATGTTGACGGTAAACGAAAAAAAGATCTTATTTCTTCAGAATTAAAAGAAGATCATAAAAAAGATCAGACTTCGGTCAAAGGATCAATTGATCTGACAGGTCATAAGGGAAAAAAACTTGATTTTTTGGTCTGATGATCTTCAACAAAATGAATAAAATCAGTCGATCTTTTGAATGTATCTTATAAAATTTGCCGTTTTTAAAAAACTTTTATGAAATTTTAATAAAATTAGTTGACATAAAGAAGTGTATCATTTAAAATTATTATAAAGTTTAGTGGAAGGTGCTTGTCCACTTTTTTCGTTGAAAATTGTAACACCCTTGTGATACAGGTTGGAAAAGAGAGTTTCTTTTATCCAACAAACTTATCAAAAGAGGTAGATTGTTGTTTTTTTGAAAGGAAGAAAAAATGAAATTGAGAAGTCTCTTATTGCTTGCAGCTTGTATTTCTCTGGTAACATTCACCGCTTGCGGTCCAAAGGTTCCGAGTGACGTTCCGAAGCTTATTCCTTGCTCGATTAAAGTTACCAAGGGGGGGGCGCCGCTTGAAAAAGCGCAGGTTATTCTTTACAATACAGCAGGCGGCGGAAGCCTGACCGTATGCGGAACAACCGATGCTTCCGGAGTTGCCAATATTTCGACGATTCGCGCTTCTTATGTTGGTAAAGGGGCACCGGTCGGAGATTTCAAAGTTACCGTTTCCAAGGAAGTTGAAGTTCCGCATTGGAAGACCCCGGAAGAATTGGCCGCAATGACCCCGCCGGAATCCGAAAAATATGATCAGGAAATGCAGAAAAAACGCGCTGCTCTTCCTCGTATTGTTCCGGTCATCTTCACGGATCAGGCCAAAACTCCTTTGACCGTTAAAATTGACGATTCTTCCAAAGGAAAAGAAATTCTGGCGGTCGATGTTGATAAAACCAAATGATCGGTCAGTGATTCATGGATAAAGATCTCCGGCTCGGTTTTTGACTGATAAAATTTTATCGGGAAGTATCGGCGGAATTGATAAAGGATGAATCGAATAAAGCATTGTTTGTGCCGATCTCTTTTATTTTTTCGCAAGGAGTTCAGAATACTCTTCGATCCGTAAGTCGGCCGGAAGAAACCGAGTGAATTTTTTTCTTTGTGAAGATTAAAATTCCGCCAATGACTCAGATAGGAAAAGACCGCCTGACTGGACCCGTCGGACGGTCTTTTCTTTTATATCGATTCCGTTTTGGTTTTTCGTCCTGATCTCCGGTTCGTAAACGGTCCGGTTTACGAAGGCGATCAGAAAAACCAAAGAGAATGTCTTTCCGTTTGCAGTATAAAATAACCGATTTGAATCCGGCAATCAGGATGATCGATTGCCTCTTTAAAATGGTTTTTAGGGAGTTGTTTTAATGAAAAAAACATTGCTTGTTGTTATCGGTGCGCTGATCGCTGGAACTCTTTTGGGAATCGGACTTGGGGTTTACAATTCCAAACAGATTCGATGGGTTTCGTCTCTTGAGGAAGCCGGAATAGATGTTAAACCGGAAACCGAAGAGGAAAAGGCCGTTTATGACAGCTCCGATCCAATCGTTAAGGTGGATAATCCCATTTTCGATTTCGGTATTCTTGAAAAAAATGAGAAGACCGAAAAAGGATCGCATGATTTTGTACTTGAAAATATTGGCGGATCTGAACTGACGCTCGAAGACGGCGGAAAAGGCTGTATGTGTACCAATTTTGCCATTGCCAAAAAATCCCTCAAAAAAGGCGAAAAAACAACTGTTAATTTCAGCTGGGATGGAACCAAGGGGGGGGGCGTGTTCGATCAGTCGGTCCGAATTAAAACAAATGATCCCAAGCATAAAGATCTTTATTTAACTGTTCGCGGACTTTATTCTTCTTCTGTTTTAGCCAATCCCAATCAGATCCAGTTCAACGGAATCGCGACGGGGGCTTCCGCCAGCAGAGACTTCAAAATTTTTGGCTTTGTCAAGGATAAAGAGGGGAAACCGTTCCCTCTTGAAATAAAAGAAAAAATTATTTCCGATCCGCAGCATTTCGAGATCGAATTGAAAAAAGGATCTCTTGACGATATGACCGCGGAAGAAAAATCGAATAAACTTCTTCAAAAAGCAACATCTGTTTATGTCGGAAAATTAAAACTGAAGCCCGGTATTCCGCAAGGATCGTTTCAGGAAATTCTGCGTTTTCGAACCAACGATGAAAAGATCCCGATCCTTGAAGTGCTTGTCGAAGGACAGGTTGCCGGTGTTGTCACTCTTTCCGGTAATAAATATGATCGGACCGCTTCCGGCAAATTGCTGATCGGAGCCGTTTCGTCCGCCAAAGGCGAAAGTACCCGAATTCGTCTGACGGTTGTTGATAAATTCATCGCCAACAAAGAAACCGTTAAAGCGGTAAGTGTTCGACCGAAATGGCTTGAAGTCAATTTCAAATATCCCGACGAAAATTTGCAGAAGAGTATGCCGGTTAAAATGATCGAAGTTGACGTTGTCATTCCAAAAGGCGCGCCGCAGGGAAATTATGTCGGACCGGAAAAAGAACGTCTTGGCGAGATCATATTCAAAATCGGCTCGTCGCCCGAAACAGCTCATGACGTTATTTTGCCTGTTCATTTCGCGGTCGGTCCTTAATGCGTTCCGTCTGAATTTTCTCCCGTAAAAGGGGACGGTCACCGCGAACAGCCGCAAGACTTGAAATGGATTTTTATGTCAGAGACGGTTCGTTTTATTGCGGACGGCGGCGCAGAAAGACCGGTGCGTTGCCGATTGATTTTGACCGACTTCATTTTTATTTCCAGCGATTTCCGCCGTCAGACTTTGTCTTTCGGCTCTTCTTTCCGTGTTGGAACAAATTGATCTTGAAACCGGTTTAAAAAGAAGAACTGTCGGTTTTGGTTGGTAATTATGGAGAAAAAATGAAAGAGATTTGGACAGATAAAGTTGTTCTTGTAACCGGCGGTTCGAGTGGTCTTGGCCGAATGATCGCGGAAGGTTTTGCCAAAAGGGGCGCAAAAATAGCGATTGCCGCCCTTGAAGAGGATCTGCTTCGAACAGCATCGGACCAGATGCGCGCTCAAGGATATGAGGTATTTCCCGTTCTCGCCAATATAACCAAACAGGAAGACGTCGATCGGATCTTTGACGAAGTGATCGCTCATTTTGGGCGTTTGGATGTTTTGGTCAACAATGCCGGCAGAACTCATCGGGGAAAAATTTCCGAGGTTTCGCCGGAAGATTTTCAGGCCCTTTTCAATTTAAATGTTCTTGGAACGATCCGTTGCACTCAAAAGGCAATTCCGCATCTTCTGAAAACCCGGGGACATGTCGTCAATATCGGGTCACTGGCCGCGAAAAGCGCGTCCCGATTCGTCGGTGCTTATCCGGTCAGTAAACATGCAGTGGCCGCGTTTTCCCAGCAACTGCGTCTTGAACTTGGCGGACAAGGTCTGCATGTTCTTCTTGTCTGTCCCGGCCCGATCAAAAGAGACAATCCGCGATTGTATCAGTTGCCCGGCTCCAATGACATCCCGGAATCGGCGCTTCGGCCCGGCGGCGGCGTCCATCTGAAAGGTCTTGACCCTGCTGTTTTGACCGACCGTATTATTCGTTTTTGCGAAAAGAGAAAACCGGAACTGGTCATGCCTTGGAAGGCGCGGATATTATTTGCCGTTGCGCAGCTGTTTCCCCGGCTTGGCGATTGGCTCGTTCTCAAAAACACAAAATAATCAAGATCGAAAACAGTACTTCCTGTTTTTTTCAAATGGTCGGTTGACCGGAGTTGGCAGATCCGGAGAGAAGAATGATTCCGATCGAATATCGGACAAGAAGGTGAACAATGCCGGAAACGAAAAAAAAACAATCGGGATCTTTGGATTTTTTATTGGCGGACTGCGGACCGGAGCTGGCGGATCAAACGCTCGAAATGCTTAAAACGATCTATCGAAACCTGACGGACAAGCATCTTTTAATCATCGAAATGGATGACCAGGTATTCCGAAGTTTTTTTCAACGTCCCAATATTGTTCGGGGAGCGTTTGTCAACGGGAAACTTGTCGGCTGTTTGATCATTTCTTTCCGTCCGGAAGCGTTGGTGAAATTTTATGAAGCGGGAAAAATATCTTCTGATCAAAAAAAGATCGCTTATCTTGAATTTGCGATGATACGGGAAGAATTTCGCGGTTACGGATTAATGAAAAAGATCTTGTCCGATCTTGAAAAAACGCTGAGCGGGCAGGGGGTTGATTATATTGGATCCATTGCGTCGCCTGATAATTTTCCAAGTGTCGAAAGTCTTCGCGCCGCCGGTTATCAAACGCTTAAACGTTTCATTCATCAGCCGTCCGGTTATGTCCGCGATATTTTTTTGAAAAAAATCAGATGAGTTCAAGCATGATTTGAACAGTCACGGACTCAACGCAGGATTATTGAGTTTGCCGTCAAACCGGCCCGATGGATCTTGAAGCGTTGGTTATTATTGGTTATTATCATCTGTTCTGAAAAATACGAATCTCGGGATTATTTTTTGTTCGCGAATTGATTCCGGGATCGATCTTTATTGGAAGTTCATTCCAATCGGAAGAGGGATTTCCCGGAACTCTCATAATTTGATTTCCGAACCGGCAGACATTGATCGGCATGAAGCTTGAATCGTTCCGTCGTCCTGATGCCAAGCGCTAGCCGCATCCCCGGGGTGTCGCTTAAAATATAACATTGGTATTATAATCCAAGACGGAATTATATAAAAAGTTATCCAGCCGGAAGGATAACGGATCAATAGAAAGGCATTTCAGTGACTTCCATGAAGTAATACCAATAAGTCGACTCGTAAATTTTTCGAACGCGTTCATATTCCGTTTTATTGGAGCTGAGTTTGGTAACAGTTTGGTTTTTCATGAATTCGGTAAACTGTTCGAACAAAAGAGGATCGAATTGGTACTTGTCTTTAGGGAGATCTTTTCGAGTATAAGAAAAGACCATTAGTGCTTCCTGAAAATGCCGGGGGATTTGCCGCGTCCCTCGTTTGGACTGCCAGGAATCAAAATTTTTAATGAACATTTCACTGTTTCTTATGATCAGCCAAATGGACAGCATTAGTTCCTGATCGTTCATCGACGCGGATTCAAAATCATTTTGCCGGTAGACGTCATAAGTCAGCATTTCCGGATAGGTAACGTTGGTCAGTATGTCCTTTTTTTGATGTCTGGCGCGCAATATTTGCATTTCTTTTTCGACCATTTCAATCCCGGCAAGTTCTTCTTGAGTGAAAGAGGGAGTCAAAAGGGGGCGTCCGTTTTTGGAAGCGTTTTCATTCTCAATTTTGATCTCTTCCTGACGAATGTAATCAAGATAAGGTTTGAATTTTGACTTATAAAACAAAGAATGATCCAGCGCGAAGAAATAGCGGCGCGCCAACGCGTATTCTTTCATAACCATCGCACTGCGGCCGAGTATTTGAAAGGATTGTCCTGATCGATTAACGGTAACAAGACAATTGGTCGCCATTTTAGCGGCGAAATTCGGAATGCCCATTCGGAGCAAAAATTCGGATCCGTAAATTCGGACGGAAGACATTTTTACCAAAAGATTGTGTTCCTCCGCGTATTGAGACCGTTTAAACAGATTTTCCCCCAATTCCTTTTTTTCATAAAGAGCAAGAAAACGAAGCATAATTGCCTGCCGCGGCGGATTCAAGCATCGGGCTTCGGCCCGGATGAGTCCGTCCCAATCGTTGCGTTCAAGCATTTTTTGCATGGAGAGAAGCGCGTAAAAATCAGGATTCCAAGGAATAAAGAAGGCGGAACTGAAAATCAGGACCAGTCCGGCGAAAAGTCGAGCGAAATTTTTCTTGTTCCAGGAAAAATCCTGTCGAACAAACAGATCAAGATTCATTTTGCGTCGTTTATTGATTTCCAGTACGGCAAGCAGAACAAGGGACGCGCCGATAACAATAATCCAGCAATAAGACCCAAGGAACGTAGGCAGAAAATTTTTACTGGTCATTATTGGAATAATAATTTTATTGACGTAAAAGTAATAAAACGGAAGCTGGCGAAAACAGAGAAAATAAAAAAAGATCGGAACAGCGAGAGGAATTAAAATCATAATTTCAATATTCAGTTTTCGCTGTTCATTGAATAAGCGTCTGTTTTCCTCTTCGTTTTCATTGGCGGCGGGCAAAGGTAAAGAATCGCTTTCTTTTATCGTTTCGGAATCGTTTTTCAGAAAGTTTTCAGAGGCATTTTGGGAGGAATTTTTGTTTTTTTGAGTAAAAACGATACTTTTGGTGTTGTTATTTTGTTTTACCGAATCGTTGAAATTTATCGAAACGGAATTATTGATTAAAGCGGAACTGTTTTTTTGTCCGATAGTATTTAACGGAGAGGTGTCATTATCTTGTTGATCTGCCTGACGTTGATTGTTTTTTAGAGACGTTTTGTCATTTAAGGAGCATTCTTCAATAATGCAAAGAAGAGATCCGATCAGAGCAAACGACCCGATCAGAGGGTAAGCCAAAACGCAAAGAATACCAACCGGCACCCATCGATTTTTAGAGGGAGCAAGTTTTCCATAAAAGATTTTCATTAGAAAAGAGCCGCATAAACCGGGAAGCCAGACAAAGAGTTTCGAAGGAGTGATAAGTTCGAAAATATGATAATTCATCGAAACAAAGAATAAAGAAACTAAAACAGCGGGAAGATAGGAGATCGGGTAAAGACGTCCGGAGAGATGAAAACATTGGACGGTCAGTTTTTGGAGAACGAGCAAGCCGATTGCTAAAATCAGTCCGCTTAAAACAGGATAGTAAAAGAACTGGGTGATAAAGAGCGTGAACAATTCAAGTGGCCCGCCCAATTTAAAGAGAATATCCCTGCAGTAAGGCCAATACCAAATAAAAAGGTCGCTCTTTTGCAGGATATAAGTAAAATCGGTCAGAAGGACGCCCCAAAGGAAATAAAGGAGAACGAAAAAGACAAGATCGAGCGTTAAACGAATTCCAGCCGGATATTCGAAATCGGCAAAGATCCTTTTTTTTCTAATTTTTTTCGATTTTTTTTCCGTTTTACCCGGGGACGAAACAATTGGCCGAGAGTTTTTTGTACGATTGACAGGATTTTTTGAATAATCGTGTTTTGATGGAAAAGTTTCTTTGTTTTTTCTTGCCATTTTTAAAAACGATGGTATGATATAAAAATTGTTTGGATAAAATACAAAATATAGGCGGTATGATTATCTCTCATCAATTTAATCATAGCATTCTCTATTATAACAGAATTAGACAGAAGATTCAAGCGGCGGAAAATGTTGAGAATATCGGCAGGCCAGAAATTTAATTTTTCCCTCCCTTACGGAGCGCATTATACCAAAGAAGGCGTTCTTTTTTCTTTGGTCAGTCGATCCGCGGAAGCGGTGCGCCTGTTGCTTTATGACCGTGTCGAGGACAAGGAGCCGAAGTCGATTATTCATCTTGACAAGCAGTTAAACCGCTGGGGCGATGTTTGGAGTATTTTTCTTCATGAGGCGCCAGCGGGACTTCTTTATCATTTTCAGGTGGACGGTCCTCTTTTTCCGGAGCAGGGCGACTGTTTTGACTGCCGGGCCCGTCTGATTGACCCTTACGCCAAAGCGCTTGCGGGCGATTTTCAAACGGGTTCCGACGGGATCGTCCGTCCTCCCAAATGTGTTGTGATTGACAACTCTTTTAATTGGATCGGAGAAAAACAGATCCATCGCGATCTGGCCGACTCGGTTATTTATGAGCTTCATGTCCGCGGATTTACCCATTCGCCGTTAAGCGCGGTTAAGCATCCGGGAACTTATCTCGGCTTAATGGAAAAGATCCCGTATTTAAAGTCGCTTGGAGTCAGCGCGGTTGAATTAATGCCGGTTTACGAATTTCCGACGAACGAAACCGACGGTTCGAGCAAGGAACGGCATAATTATTGGGGATACGATCCTCTTGTTTTTTTCGCGCCGCATCGGGGATACGCCGCCGGTACTGACCCGGGAGCGCAGGTTCGCGAATTTAAACAGATGGTTTTGGCCTTTCATCAGGCGGGAATCGAAGTCATTTTGGATGTTGTTTTTAATCATACCTGCGAAGGAAATGAAAAAGGTCCGATTCTTTCCTATAAAGGACTGGACAACCGCAGTTATTACATGCTTGATTCTTCGGGGCATTATAAAAATTATACCGGTTGCGGCAATACCATAAACGGTAATCATCCGCTGACAAGAGAGGTTATTTTCAACTGTCTTCGATATTGGGTTCACAATTATCATATTGACGGTTTTCGTTTTGATTTGGCGTCGATTTTAAGCCGGGATCAAGGGGGCAATCTTGTCGCGAATCCTCCGATTTTGGAGATGATTTCGGAAGATCCGATGCTGGCGGGGACCAAGATCATTGCGGAGGCTTGGGACGCGGCCGGTGCGTATCAGGTCGGGTCATTCGGATCGAAGCGTTGGGCCGAATGGAACGGGCGGTTTCGGGATGACGTTCGCCGTTTTATTCGGGGCGATAATATGATGGCCGGGCTGTTCGCGACGCGACTGACCGGATCGAGTGATTTATATCAGCAGAACAATCGTCTTCCCGGCTGCAGCATTAATTTTATTACCGCTCATGACGGGTTCACGCTTAACGATTTGGTTTCTTACAACGACAAACATAATTTAGCCAATGGAGAGCAAAACAGGGACGGCGAGAATAACAACTGCAGCTGGAATCACGGAACGGAAGGTCCGAGTTCCGATCCGGCGATTGAGCAGTTCCGCGAACGGGAAATTAAAAACTTTCTGACTACTCTTTTCATAAGTCAGGGAGTTCCGATGCTGTTGGCTGGAGATGAAGTCCGGCGTACACAAAAAGGAAACAACAACGCTTATTGTCAGGACAATGAGGTCTCCTGGTTCGATTGGGAACTTGTTGTCAAGAATGAATCACTGTTCCGCTTTTGTAAGAATCTGATCTATTTCAGACGGAAAGAGCCTGCGCTTCGACAAAAACGTTTTCTTACCGGACAGCCGAGAATTCCAAACGGAATGCCCGATGTCGCCTGGTTTTCGAATTGGGGGGGGCCGGTTTCCTGGGACGATCAGAACACGCATTCGTTTTCAATGTATCTGTCTGTCGTTGACGGCGATCCCGAATCAAAATATCACTTGCTTCTTATGTTCAACAGCTCTTTTCGCCCCATTGAGTTTACTTTTCCCTGCATGTGTATGAATCCCGGGTTCGAATGGACTCTTTTCATCGATACGGAACAGGATTCTCCGAGAGATATTTATCCCAATGAGGGGCCCGATATTGATCCGCAAAATAAGGTAACGCTTGTTCCGCATTCTATTAAGGTTTACAGATCCAAAAGATTCTGATATAATCATTCTTCTGCAATTATTTTTGATAATTTGCGCGGCTGCGGTTTTGTTATTCGGTTTTGGTGATTTCGCTTTTTGTCTTTTGAAAAGTAAAAGAGAAGGAACCTGATCTCTGTCGATTCATTATGAATTTTCCGTTTCAGGATCAAAAGAACAGGCGATTCATGACATCAATCGGCGGAATGACGGAAAATTAAAAATGAGAGAGTACCAAACAGCCGTCGCGGTTATTTTTTGCGTTTCACTTCGAAAATCGTCGTTTGATTTTCTGTCATGATCCGTTTTCATTAAGATTTTTTAATATGTTTTGCAGCCGGGTGATTGCTGATGTCGTTGTCTTTTGAAGAGCTTGCGGATAAATTTGTTAATGATTATCGGGAAGGACTCACTCCATCGGTCGAAGAGCTGGCCGATACTTATCCTGAATTTGCCGAAGATATTCGGGAACTTTTTCCGACACTTCTTCTTTTGGAAAAAGGAGGGAAAAAAGAATCGCTTCCCCATCTTTCAGGATCGGGTTCAAAGGGCCCCGATCCCGACTGTCCTGAAAAGATCGACGATTATCGAATTATTCGTGAACTCGGCCGCGGAGGAATGGGGATCGTTTACCAAGCCAATGACGAATCACTTGACCGGCTGGTCGCTCTTAAAATTTTGAGATCTTTTGAAAACGACGAAAATCAAGCTATTCAGCGCTTTCAGCGGGAAGCGAAAATGGCTGCCGCAATGCATCATACCAATATTGTGCCGGTTTTTGATTCAGGCGTTTACAACGGTAAATTTTATTATGTTATGCAGCTGATCGAAGGGATCAGTATTGAACAGCTTATTTCTAAATATCTGGTTGAAAAGTTTACCGGAAGTCAATCGAAAGCGGGCCCTTGTTTTGAAATGAGTCGTCCCAATGAGACGAACGCATCTTTCTTTCAGCGAGAAAACATTTCAAAAGACGGAACTGTTGCGCCTTTTCATTCTCCGTTTGATTTTGACGGCAAAATATCAGCAAACACGGATTCGCCTTTTAATCGGATATTACCAAAAAACAGCGCGAGTCCGGAATTGAAAGCGCGATTGCAAGACGACGGCGGTCAGAAGAAAAACAGTTCCGGAAATGATCAAAATATTTCTGCCGCGGATCAGGGAGAGGATTTTTTGACCCCGGGCGGAATGAACGGATCCTTCGCGTCGGATCAAGAGGCCGGATCTTCTGAAACGAAGCAAAAAAACAAATCAATGTTGGCCTCGGAAAAGAAGTCCGGAACAGATCCCACAAGTCCGCGTTTTGATAAAAACAAACAGAATCCGTTTTATAAAAAAGTCGATGTTGTCGCGTTTTTAACGGAGCTGAATAACGATAAGCCGTTTCATATGGATTCATTTGGCGATTGGAGTGAAGCGGTTTGCCGGGTTGGAATTCAGGTATGTCAGGCGTTGGAGTACGCGCACCGTCATCATGTTCTTCATCGGGATATTAAGCCGTCGAATCTTCTTTTAGACGAACAGGGAATAATTTGGATCACCGATTTCGGGCTGGCCAAGCCGATGGAGGAAAATGATCTGACGCAGACAGGTCAACTGGTTGGAACGTTGCGTTATATGTCTCCGGAAGGACTTGACGGTGAGTATTATCCGCAGAGCGATATTTATTCGCTGGGATTGACCCTTTATGAGATGTTGACCCTGACGCCCGCGTTTGGCGAAACGAATTATTCCAAATTGATCGGGCAGGTGAGTGAGTCGTCAATGGTTTCCCCGCGCAAGATCAATCCTGTAATTCCGCGGGATCTTGAGACAATTATATTAAAAGCGACGGAACGAGAGCCGAAAAAACGATATCAGACGGCTTCGGAATTTGCGGATGATCTTCATCGTTTTCTTGAGGAACGACCGATTCGGGCCAGAAGGGTCAGCAGTGCGGAAATGGTTTGGCGTTGGTGTCGGCGTAACCGTTTGACCTCCAGTCTTTTGCTCTTGTCGATTCTTTTAATGTTTCTTTTGACAGCCGGAATGACGACGGCGTTTTTCCGGTCGCAGTCACTTTTGGCGGAAAAGGATCGGGAGACGCTTCGAGCCAGAACAAACCTTAATTTGGCCATAACTGCTTTCGATGACATTTTTTCCAATTATCAGGGAATGGACGAAAATTTTAATGTCAATCGGGAAGAGGTCGCGCTTTCGCCTTCTTTACCGAATGGGTCACTGTCAGAAAAAGACATGCGCGTTTTGGAAAGTCTTTTGAATTTTTATGACCGGTTCACTTATGAAAACGGCAATGATCAGAAGCTCCTGATGGAAACGGCGATTGCGCATACAAGAATAGGTCGAATTCAGCAGCAGATCAACAGAAATGAGGAAGCGCAAAAATCAATAGAACACGCGATGTCTTTTTTCATTAAAGGAATCGCTCTTTCTCAAAACAGGAACAGAGATATTATTCGGGCGGTTTCCGCGTTAAACGGGTTCGTCAGTGAATTGAACGGTCCGCAGTTCCGGCTTCCTGTTTACTGCAATATGGTTGACGAACTGATCGAACTGCTTTCCGAGGTTCCCGATGTCGTTGAATTTCAACCGCAGAGAAATATGGAGCTTGCCCGTCTGTATTGGTATCGCGCCATTAACAAGATGAATACCCTGATCAGTATTGAGTACACGATCAAGAATTATGACGGCATTCACATGAATGTTCGGGAGATCTTCGATACGACCGCGAAAGAAGCGTCCAAAGAACTGGAAGAGGTCAAAGACGATTTGAAGAATTCCCGTTTTTTGCTGGAAATGATCAAAAGTGAATTTCCCCAGGAGAAAGAAGCCTTTTCCGCGTCCTGCTGGCAGGATTGTCTTTGGGCCCTTTATTTAATGATTCTTGGAAAAAGCGAAGAGTCATTCTCTTTTCAGGATAAGGCCGTTACCGAAATTGAGCGTCTGATCAAACTTAATCCGAACGAGGCCCGGTATCGTTTGCTTTATATACGCCTGCTGCAGATCTCGCTTTTCGCCGCAAAAGGGGATTTGCAAAAAGGGCCCGACCGTCAGAACTGGTATCTTGAAAAATCAATTACGCTCGCTCTTGAACTTGGCGATAAATATCCGGAATCATCCGCTTATGCCTCGATTTTAGTGCAAACCTATTATATTGCCGCGACGAATTGTCAAGGCCGCAAGGATTATCGAAAAGCCAATACATATTATGAGGAAGGAATACGGAGTCTTCAGGATTTCGAACGCCGTTTTTCTCTTTTTCCCGCGTCAAGACTTTTTGTTCCGCTGCATTGCAGTTACGCTAATTTCCTGATCGAAACAGGAAGAAAAGATCTCGCTAAAAAAGAACTTGAAAGCATTACCGCCTATTTAAAAAAACAAACCCAGCTGGACGCGGAGAAAAAATGGTCAGGACGAATTGAAAAATTAAAACGGGAATTCTGATGTTTCTTTTACTTAACTTTTTTAAGATCCTCCTTCCGTTTTTCTGTCAAAGCAAGGATTGTTTTTGCCAAATATTTTGTCGGAATTGGAATAATGGCAAAGGAAATGGCAGGAAGCGAATAAACTGAAAAAGGGAAAGGGCCCTCAAGGGCCGCAGGAATACTTTTCAATAATAAAAAGTGAGAATAAGAGAAATTTTTAAGCAGAAAAATTCCAAACCAAAGCTTGGTTGTAAAGTGTGTATTCTTTTTATTTTAACAATAAAAAGGGCGTTTTGTAAAAATTTTAGATTTTCTTGGTGAAAGTTTATAAAATAGGCGGGCTTTTGGCCTTGCAGGATGGCGCTTGTCGATGTAAAATAATTCCCGGTTGAATTATATTTTCAGCGGTAATACAATCGATGAATTATGGTTCGGGAGGATCAATCGAAACGGGGCCGAAATTACGGCCTGCTGATTACTGTTCTGATTATTTGATTTTAACGGATTGTTCTTTGAAACGTTTGTCTGATCAGGATCTGTTTTAAAGGACAGAAAACGCGAAAGGTTTTCAATTCTGCTTTTTCATGACCGCGATTTTAAGAACGAGACCGCGATTCAGGAAAGAGAATTGTTTACGGGGGGTTCCGTAAGACATTTTTATTTTATTGAAAATGGATCTTGCAGCTTCAAACTAATAGGGAAATGAGTGAAGAAGATGCTTAATGCAACATTAATGCCGAATTCGGGTTCCGCGGCAGTTTCGGAAAATACCAAATCCAAAAAGGCGGGATATCTTGTTCAGGTTAATTCAGAGAACTGCAAGGCTTGCGGGCTTTGTATCGCCAATTGTCCCCGCGGAGCATTGACTCGCGGAACTCGTTTGAATTCAATGGGTTATGAGGCAACTGTCGCCGCTTCCGATCGCTGTGTCGGCTGCGGGATCTGTTTTTATTCCTGTCCGGAACCTGACGCGATTTCCATTCGACCTCCTTTTGTTTGATTATTGCTGATAAAGTATTGTTGTCAAAAGCAGAAACTTTTTCGTCGCGGCTTCTTAACATCTTCAGAATTTTTAAGACCGTGTAAGGGAAAGTTTCTGTTAGCCGTTTTAAACAGTTGGTTATTGTCAAGCGATTTATTGTTTGTTCATTAATAAAACGGTTAAGAAAATTCAGGTACGTTGATCGACGCGTATCGGAATTTTGTTTTGCGGAAACATGCGGACAGGTTTTTGTGAATGTTTCCGGCTTGTTTTTATCGTGAATTTGACAGCTTTTAATAGAATCGGTTTTTCCGGATTGCTTTTGAGTCCGGTTTGCTTGTATTCGGTAAAAATTCTTTAACGATTCATAAGTTCTGTTCTTCCTGATTGACGTGAGACCCTCAAAATACAGGTAATTTTATCAATTGTCTTTGAACAAAGAGGTTCTTCCAATGGTGAAACGGAAGAATAAAATGGAATTGATAGAACCTTATAAGCGGCGCAGACATGACTGAATATCGGATCTATTTGATCAAAGACTGTCCTTTGACCTCAAAGGGACGGATACCCAAGGGGACTCCGCGCGCTGTTTTTCCCTGGCTGGCCGGACAGCCGGGCTGTCTTGTTTCCTCGGGGGATAATTTAAGAGATTTTTTGATAAAAAACGAGATCAATATTCCTTATGTTTGCGGCGGAAAAGGTGTTTGCAGGAAATGCAGGATTCAAGCGGCCGCGTTTTGCGAAGATCCGGATGATCTGCAATTCCGGAAAATACTTGCTTGCCAAATGGAGATTGATCGGGATCTGGCTGTCATTCTTCCGCAATCTGAACGGATGGCCGATTTGGAACGGATCTATTTTGAATTTGGTGCCGGTGATTTTGCCGGGGTGAGCCGACCCAATTATAAAAATTTTTTTACTCGAAATGGCAAACGGAGCTTGGGATTGGCGGTTGATCTTGGGACAACCTCGATTGCCGCCGCGTTGGTTGATCTTCTATCGGGACGGATCCTTGGCCGATGTTCTGTCAGAAATCCGCAAACAAAATTTGGCGCGGATATTATTACGCGAATCGGCTGCGCGAATGAGGGGGCTGAAATGCGGCTCCTGCTTCAGCGGCTGATCTTTTCGGCTCTTGACGGAATGATTTCTGTTTTTGAGGAAAAATGTCAGTTGGAAACGGGGGTTATTAATAAAATTGTCCTTGCCGGAAATTCGGTAATGGAGTACCTGTTTTTGGGACTTGATCCTTCCGAGATGGGCGAGTTTCCGTTTGATCCCCGGATAAAAGCGTTTGACGATTTTGATTATAAACAGCTGAATTTTCCGAAATTGGCCCCTTTATCGTCTGATCTTGAGATCTTTTGTTTTCCGCTGTTTGCCGGTTTTGTCGGCGGTGACATTGTAAGCGGGATCTTTTCGCTGGGGGCGGATCTTTTCAAACGTAACAAAACATTTTTATTTTTTGACATCGGGACAAACGGCGAGATCGTTCTGGTCAGGGACGGACGAATATTGGTAACGGCTTGTGCGGCGGGTCCAGCTTTTGAAGGGGCGGGGATAGAATTTGGAATGACAGGTCAGCCGGGTGCCATTGATCGGGCTGATTTCGAATTGCTTTACAAGCTTCATGTAATTGGGGGCGTTCCTCCGCGGGGGATCTGCGGATCCGGATTGGTTGATCTTGTTGCGGTACTTCTTCGAACAGAAACGATTGAGCCGAACGGTCGGTTTAATTCCAATGGAAAAGGGGCGTTATCGAATCGGGTGAGATGTTACGGGACACGTCCGGCGTTTTTAGTGACCGGCGGCGATTATTTCGAGTGCGGGGGGGTCGGTACTTCGTCTTTTCTTGCTGATGAATGCAAGCCGATCTGGTTGACGCAGAAGGATATTCGTCAAGTTCAACTGGCGGTCGGTGCGGTTCGTTCAGGATTTTCGGCACTGCTGCGCGCGGAAGATCTTTGGGTCGAGGATCTTGATCGAATTTATATCGCCGGTGATTTCGGCGCGCATCTTCAAACGGAAAACGCAAGACGGATCGGTTTGATTCCCCGGGACAGTCGTCCGGAACAGATCGCGGTTGCCGGAAATTCTTCTCTGGCTGGTGCGATTGCTCTTTTGGTCGATCCGGACCGAAAACAGGAAATTTCCGATCTTGTCAAAGAGGTGCATTTTATTGATCTGTCGGCGCTTCCGGATTTTCAGGATATTTTTATTGAAAGCATGAATTTTCCCAATACTTGATCCTGCGGGAAAAACGATACTTGACGCCTCTTGAATAAGTTGTATAATAAGCTGAATTTTAGACTGCAATCGTTCCTTTCAGGGGGGATGGGTTTGACTCGTTTCTCCCGGAGTTCCCGAATTTTCGTCGTCAAACCGAATATTTATCGGAATGGGAGCCGTTTTGAAGTTGATGAGAGCCGGTTAGAACGATCTGAATTGTTTTTGCTCTGGATCCGCGGATTACGTTGACGGAAATAAAGAAAAACAATTTAAAAATATCGCTCATTATTGAAGAGCGAAAAGTCCTTTGATCGAAGAGTGAAATTCTCTTTATTCAAGAGCGGAACGCCTTTAAAAATAACCGCAGACAGCTTAAAAACGCGTGTCAATGATGTTTTTTCTGGATTCATCGGGGAGGATCTGTATTGAGTTCGTATCGCGTCGAAACCTGAAAGCGGCGTTTCTTCCACCTTTAAATATCTTTAAGGAGTTACCGCCATGCCGCGTCGTACCGACATCAAAAAAGTTCTTATTATCGGTTCAGGTCCTATTGTTATTGGTCAGGCTTGCGAGTTCGATTACTCGGGAACACAGGCTTGCAAGGCGCTTCGGGAACTTGGCTACGAAATCGTGCTGGTCAATTCCAATCCGGCGACCATTATGACCGATCCGGGCATTGCGGACGCTACTTACATTGAGCCGCTAACCGTTCCTTCTCTTGAACGGATCATTATTAAAGAGCGCCCGGACGCGCTTCTTCCCAATTTGGGCGGTCAATCGGCCTTGAATTTGGCGACCGATCTGGCCAAACATGGAATTCTGGACAAATACAATGTTAAGGTGATCGGCGTTCAGCTCGACGCGATTGAACGGGGCGAAGACCGGCAGACTTTTAAAGAGACGATGAAATCGATCGGCATTGAAACACCGAAAAGTGAAATCGCGCATTCACTGGAAGAATGCGAGCAAATCGCTGAACGGCTCGGTTATCCGCTGGTCATCCGGCCTGCTTATACAATGGGCGGAACCGGCGGCGGCTTTGCCAATAATCCGGAAGAACTCAGAACGATCGCTTCCCGGGGGCTTTCCGTCAGTCTTGTTCATGAAGTCCTGGTTGAAGAATCGGTCCGCGGCTGGGAGGAACTTGAACTGGAAGTCGTTCGGGATGCCAACGGAAAACTTATTACGGTCTGCTTTATTGAAAATGTCGATCCGATGGGGGTTCATACCGGTGATTCGTTCTGCGTTGCTCCTTTTTTGACTATTAAAAAAGAGCTTCAGGAACGGCTTCAGGAATATGCGTACCGAATCGTCGAAAAGATCGGCGTGATCGGCGGAACCAATGTTCAATTCGCTCATGATCCGGTTTCTGACCGGGTTGTTATTATTGAGATCAATCCGCGAACGAGCCGATCTTCCGCGTTGGCGTCCAAAGCGACCGGTTTTCCGATCGCTCTTGTTTCCGCGAAATTAGCCACTGGTTTGACCTTGTCCGAAATGCCTTACTGGCGCGACGGAACTCTTGATAAATACACTCCGTCCGGCGATTACGTTGTTGTCAAATTCGCCCGATGGGCTTTTGAAAAATTCAAAGGCGTTCAGGACAAACTCGGAACCCAAATGCGCGCTGTCGGCGAAGTCATGAGTATTGGAAAGAATTTCAAGGAAGCGTTTCAAAAAGCGATTCGATCTCTTGAAATCGGGCAGTTCGGACTTGGCGGCATGAAGGGGGTCGCGGATCTTTCTCTTGATCAGCTGCTTGAAAAGATCGAAGTTCCGAACAGCAAGCGGTATTTTCAGATCTATGAAGCCATGCGCAAAGGCGCGACGGTCGAACAGATCCATAAGATCACGTTCATCAAGGTCTGGTTCCTGCAGCAGATGAAGGAACTGGTCGACATGGAAGAAGAAATTATTTCTTACTGCGGAATGGGTCTTCCGGACGAACTTCTTCTGCGCGCCAAGAAAGACGGTTTTTCCGATCGATATTTGGCGAAACTGCATCAGGTGTCGGAAAAAGAGATCCGCGAAAAACGGATCGCGCTTGGAATGAAAGAGACTTGGGAAGCGGTTCCGGTCAGCGGAGTCGAAAATGCCTGTTATTATTACTCGACTTATAATAGCCAGGCCAAAATAGAAGTAAGCTCTCATAAAAAGATTATGGTTCTCGGCGGCGGTCCAAACCGGATCGGGCAGGGAATTGAATTTGATTACTGTTGCGTTCACGCCGCGTTCGCGCTGCGTCATGCCGGATATGAAACGATTATGGTCAACTGCAATCCGGAAACCGTTTCGACCGATTACGATACATCCGACAAGCTTTATTTCGAACCGCTTACGCTGGAAGATGTTTTGAGTATTTACGACGCGGAAAAGCCGGACGGCGTTGTTGTCCAGTTCGGCGGTCAGACGCCGCTTAATCTCGCGTCCCAACTGGAGGCGGCCGGAGTGAAAATTATTGGAACCTCTCCGGCGACGATCGACTTGGCCGAAGATCGGGACCAGTTCCGTCATATTATGAAACGGCTGGGCATTCCGGAACCGGAATCCGAAATGGTAACCAACGTTGAGGAAGCGCTTGCGGCGGCGGCGCGCATCGGCTACCCGTTAATGGTTCGTCCTTCTTATGTTTTGGGCGGTCGGGCGATGGAAGTCGTTCACGATCAGGAAATGCTGGTCAATTACGTGAACGCCGCTGTCGATGTTTCTCCGGAGCGTCCTATTCTGGTCGACCATTTTCTCGTCAACGCCATTGAAACGGAAGCTGACGCCATTTCCGACGGCGTTGACGCGTTTGTTCCTTCGGTCATGGAACATATTGAACTGGCCGGTATTCATTCCGGCGACTCCGCCTGTGTTATTCCGCCGATCAGTATTCCGCGAAAACATATCGATACAATTTGTGAATACACCAAACGCATCGCGGTTGAAATGGGCGTTGTCGGTCTGATGAACATTCAGTACGCGATTGCGGATGATACCGTTTATATTCTGGAAGCCAATCCGCGCGCCAGCCGGACCGTTCCGCTTGTATCGAAAGTCTGCAATATCCAAATGGCGTCTTTGGCGACCAGAGCGATGATCGGTGAGAAATTGGCCGATATGAATTTAACGCGTAAACCGTTCTCGCATTTTGGCGTTAAAGAAGCGGTCTTTCCGTTCAATATGTTTCCGGAAGTTGATCCGTTGCTGGGTCCGGAAATGCGTTCGACCGGCGAAGTACTCGGTCTTTCCGATTCGTTCGGATACGCGTTTTGCAAAGCGGAAGAAGCGGCCGGGGGCGCGCTGCCAACGTCCGGTACCGTTCTGATCACGGTTGCTCCTCCGGATCGCCCTGCTGTTAATGAAGCCGCCCGACGATTCGCCGCACTTGGTTTCAAAATTCTGGCGACCGCAGGGACCCATCGCGATTTGGAAAAGGCCGGTATTCCCAGCGACATTGTCCTTAAGATCCGCGAAGGACAGCCGTCTATTTTGGACGCCATGAAATCGGGAAATGTTCAACTCGTGATCAATACGCCGAGCGGAAAACTCAGTAAAGTCGACGATTCTTATATCAGAAAAGAGGCCATTCGGCTTCGTATTCCTTATATAACGACAATCGCCGCAGCGCTGGCCGCCAGCAAGGGAATTGAATCAATGCGGCATGGTCAGGAAGGTGTTCAGTCAATTCAGGAATATCATCACCATCATTGATTCCGTGCCCGAAATCGGGTTATGTTTTCATAACATCAATGGAATGCCGGGACTGCTTTGTTTGAGTTTGTATTAAGTTGTGTTTGGGCTGCATGTCCCGGCTGATTTTATTTTGACGCTGTTTTATACTCCTTTCCTTTTATATTTTTCGTTAGTGCCGCCGATTGACCGCGTGAATCGGTGGTCCTTTTAACGTTGGAACGAAAAATCGGTATTGGAATCGATATATTTTTTCATTTTTATACTGCTTTTATTTTAAATTTTCCGTCGTCTCCGCCGATTGACCGCGTGAATCGGCTGTTTTTTTGACGTTATAACGGAAAATTCATAATGGAATCGGTATATTGCCGGTTGACTTGGTGAACCGGCTGTTCTTTTGATATAGGAACAGAAAAAAGCCGCCGGCATATTCCCCTGCCGCCGTCAGAGTTTAACGGCTTTTGCCGTTTATTAAAATTTTACCCCAAAAAATAAAGGATTTTGCCGATGCCCGTTGAAAACGCTTGGATTGACAGAACCCGGCAGATACGCGAGGGCCTTCAGCAAATGAAGGACTCCCTTTGACTACGACGTAAAAAAAGAGGAAATTGCCGGAATAGAAAAACAAATGGCCGCCGCAGGATTTTGGGACGATCAGGAGAAATCGCAGATCGTTGTTCAGCGGTTGAAAGCGGTCAAGTCGCTTGTTCGACCGATGGACGAGATCCTGGAGGAATTATCGGAACTGGATCTTTTTTTTGAATTGGGACAGGAAGACGAGGAATTGGCCTCGGAGATCCCCGGCAAATTGGCTGAAGTCGAGAAGACACTGGCCGATCTTCAGACCGCGGCGCTTTTGAACGGTCCGTTCGATACCAACGACGCCATTTTGACCATTAACGCCCGTGACGGAGGAACCGACGCCAATGATTGGGCGGAAATGCTCCTTCGAATGTATATAAACTGGGCCCAAAGTCATGAATATAAAGTTGATATTCTGGATCGTCAGGATAACGAAGAGGCGGGAATTAACAGTGCCAGTATTCATGTCAGCGGTCCGATGGCTTACGGTTATCTTAAGAGCGAGATTGGAATTCACCGGTTGGTCCGTATCAGTCCGTTCAACGCCGAAGGGAAACGTCAGACCAGTTTTGCCGCGGTCGATGTCAACCCGGACATTGATGATTCGATTAATGTCGAGATACGGGACGAAGATATTCGGGAAGATGTTTTCCGATCCAGCGGAGCCGGCGGTCAGCATGTTAACAAGACGTCCAGCGCGATTCGTTTGACACATATTCCGACCAATACGGTTGTTCAGTGTCAGAACGAACGCAGTCAGCATAAAAATCGGGCGATGGCGTATAAAATGCTTCGAGCCCGGCTTTTTCAACGGGAAGAGGAAAAGCGCGAGCAGCGAATGGCCGAAAAATATAAAAACATGGCGAAAGTCGGTTTTGGCTCACAGATCCGGAACTATTTTCTGCATCCGGAACAGCGCGTCAAAGATGCCCGATCCGGTTATTCCAACAGTAATTTTCATGATGTTCTCAATGGAAATATACAGCCGTTTATGGAAGAATATCTTCGTTGGCGCGTTAAAACCGACTAACATCAGTTGGGAGATCCGGGAATATAACTTGCAGACTGTTTCATGAAGGATCTTCCGATCCGAAGTCGAACGAACCGCCATTCCGCGCTGTCAATCAGCGAAAATTGCGGAAGATTAAAAATGACGACAGAATAAATTAATAATTCAGGAAAAATAAAATGAATAAAAGAAAAATTTTGGTGACCAGCGCGCTTCCTTACGCAAACGGCGATATTCATCTCGGTCATCTTGTCGAATACATCCAGACGGACATCTGGGTCCGTTATCAAAAGCTTCGCGGCAACGACTGCATTTATATTTGCGCGGATGACACGCACGGAACGGCGATTATGTTGGCGGCTCAAAAAAGAGGAATAACGCCGGAAGAATACGTTGGAGAGATCTATCAGCGTCATACAGCCGATTTCAATGAGTTCGGAGTAAAATTCGATTATTTTGGAAATACGAATTCAACGGAAAATCGGGAAGTATGCGAAGAGATCTGGTCGGCGGTCCGCGATTCCGGACTGATTGAGTCTCGGGAAGTCGAGCAGTTATTCGATCTGGAAGCGAAAAAATTTCTTGCCGATCGGGAAGTTCGGGGAACCTGTCCCAAATGCGGCAAACCGGATCAATACGGTGATAACTGCGAAGCGTGCGGAGCGGCCTATTCGCCCGCGGATCTTAAGGACGCGGTCAGTGTCATTACCGGAACGAAACCGGAAATGAGAAAGGCCCGGCATCTTTTCTTTGAAACGGAAAAAATGCATCAGTTTCTTGATGATTGGGTAACCGGATCCGGAGCGCTTCAGTCGGAAACGACGAATTATCTTAAAGGTCAGTTTCTTGGTGACGCGCTTTATCCTTGGGATATTTCGCGTCCGGCTCCTTATTTCGGATTCGAGATCCCCGATTCTCCCGGCGATTACTGGTATGTTTGGTACGACGCTCCGATCGGATACATCGGAACAACAAAAATGTGGTGCAAGGCCAACGGCGGGGATTACAACGACTGGTGGCGCAATCCGGAATGCGAGATCCATCATTTCATCGGCAAGGACATTGCCTATTTTCATACTTTATTTTGGCCGTCGATGCTCAGAATCGCCGGTTTTAATCTTCCGAAAAAGGTCAATATACATGGCTTTTTGACTGTTAACGGAGCGAAAATGTCCAAATCGCGCGGAACGTTCATTAAAGCGCGAACCTATTTAAAGCATTTGAATCCGTCCTGGCTCCGGTATTTTTTCGCGTCAAAAACGGCGCCGAATGATGCTGATCTTGATCTTGATTTTCATGAATTGGAAATGAAGGTCAATTCGGATCTCGTTGGGGCGATTGTTAATTTGGCCAGTCGAACGGCTAAATTCGCTCATTCGACCGGATTGGCTGAAACATACCCGGAAGACAACGGACTGTTCAAGCAGGCGGCCGGACTGTCCGAAGAGATCGCGCAGGCTTACGAAGACCGCGAATACGGCAAACTGATCCGTCTTGTTTTGGAATGTTGTTACCGAGCCAATCAGTATTGGGATGAGGCCGCCCCCTGGAAAATTTTTAAGGAATGGAACAAGGCGGCGGACGGATCGCCCGAAAAAGCGGATTTGTTCGCCAGTCTGCAGAACAAGGTAACGATCGGTTTGAATCTGTTTCGTCAAATCATCGTTTATCTGGCTCCGATTCTTCCGGAACTTTGCGAAAAGACGGAAGAATTGCTTAACGTTAAAATTAATTCCTGGACTGATGCGCAGACCCCTGTTTTGGGATCTCCGGTCAATGAATACAAATACATGATGGTTCGAGTACCCGCGGAGGAAATAGACGCAATGATCGAAGAAGAGAAAAAAGCGGCGGAAACAGTCGAAAATAATCAGCAATGGAACGATTCCGGAGAGCCGCTGGATGCGGAGCCGCTGTCCGAAACAATCAATTTCGACGATTTTATGAAGGTCGATCTTCGTGTCGGACGAATTATTGAAGCGGAACATATTAAAGAAGCGAAAAAATTGCTGAAACTGAAAATTTCGCTTGGCGGCGGACAGACCCGGCAGATCTTCGCCGGTATTAAGGCCGCTTATCCCGAGCCGGAAAAGCTGGTTGGCCGTTTGATCGTTTTTGTCGCCAATCTGGCCCCCCGTCAGATGAAATTCGGTTTGAGCGAAGGAATGGTCATTGCTTCCGGACCCGGCGCAACAGAAGTCTTTCTCATTTCGCCCGATGAAGGAGCCAAACCGGGTCAGCGTATTCACTGATCCGCTGGTCCGCAAACCTTTAATGGGTAAAACTGAATTTTTGACAGACAGAAACGCGGACATCTTGCTCAAATCCCGGCAAAAGGAGTTCCCGTCCTTGGGATATCCTGAATGAACAAGTAAATTGAGATCTGTATGCCGCTGGTTTGAGATCATTGGATAAAACGGAACTGGTAGAAACAGAGCTTGGAATTTCAGTTTTTGACGGTTTAAAACAGTTCTTTTTTACAGAAAAAACAGGACCCCCCCTAAATGGGGGGTTTATTCTTTTTGATATTGTGTCATCATATATATAACAACCTAAATTATCCAGCTTTATTGGCTGATATCTTTATAAATCGTATATTTCATAAAACATGTTGTTTGACACTGTATGACAGCCCGCCTGGAAGTGAGAGATTATCATGGGAATTATCGCAATTCAATATAAATCCATAAAAGACAGTCCGATTCTGATTGCGGCCAATCGGGAAGAAAGTTTTAGCCGTCCTTTTCAAGCGCCGCGAATTCAGTCAGGGCGTCCCCGAGTCGTTTGCGGAATCGACCGAAAAACAGGGGGAACTTGGGCGGGCGTCAATCAGCATGGGATGTTTGCCGCGGTTGTTAATTGCAATAAAAGATCGATTCCTTACGATCCCCGATCCCGCGGGCTTCTTTGCAAGGAGCTTCTCTCCTGTCGGACGGCGGAAGAAGCGATTGAGCGGGCGGTGCGTGAGCTGGAGACCGGATGTTACGCGGGCGGAAATTTTCTTTGTGTCGACCGGACCAGCGGCGGGGTTGTTTATGGGGGAAATCAAATTGATGTCGAACCGCTTAAACCGGGCCTTCATCTGATCTCGTCCGGCAACAGAATGGATGATCGGGAAGACGCGCGGCAGGAATTTGTCCGTCGGCTTTTAACACTTCATCAGATCGATACGGCGGTCGCGTTTCTTTCCGTTGCCAGTCAGACGTTTTCCAGAAAACCCGATTTTTACGGTAAACGCGGCATTATTATTAATGAGCCCGATTACGGAACTGTTTGTTCAATGCTGGTCTCTTTGACCGAAAAAACGCATCGGTCCAGTATGCATTTCGCCAACGGATCGCTGGCGGAAAAAACTTATGAAGATATTTCCGCGCTGCTTCGCCAGGTGCTTTCAACGGAACGGTCCTCGCAGAAAAAAGCTCAAAATCGAGCCGCGGCTGAAGCCAAACAGCAATCGGAAGGGGAAGACTTTTCGGAAGATGACGAATAAATTTTAACGAATAAATTTTAACGAATAAATTTTAACGAATAAATTTTAACGAATAAAAAAGACTGCGGTAAACAGATATCGCGGTCTTTTTTTTATATTTACCGGATGGGCAAACGGTTTCCGGTATTTGCGGAAAATTTCAAAAAATACTCTTAAATTTTATTTATAGTAATCAAAGTTTATTTGCGGAATATGTCCTTAATCAACAATCGCGTAAGAGAATCACGACGCAAAAGTTTTTGGTGTTTATTTATCAGCGTTGAAAAAGGCCAGATCGTTTTGCAGCATATCTTCAACAAGGTTTTCGAAAGAATAATCAGGGGTCCATCCGAGTTTTTCCCGCGCTTTGGAAGAATCGCCGCAAAGAAATTCAACGTCGGTCGGCCGAAAATATTCGGGATCAATTTCAACAAGGATTTTTCCGGTTTCTTTATCGAATCCTTTTTCATCGATTCCGGACCCCTTCCAATAAAGTGAATAACCGAGTTTTTTAAAGACGATCTCAATAAAATCGCGTACGGAATGGACTTCGCCGGTAGCCAGAATATAGTCGTCGGGCTTTTCCTGCTGGAGCATGAGCCACATGCCGCGGACATAATCGGCGGAATGGCCCCAATCGCGTTTGGCTTCAAGATTTCCGACCTTCAGTGTCTCCTGAAGACCGGCTTTGATGCGGGCACCGCTCATGGTGATCTTTCGGGTAACAAAATTTTCCCCGCGCAAAGGGCTTTCGTGATTAAAAAGAATTCCGTTGCAGGCGAAGAGATGGTAAGCTTCGCGATAATTGACGACGGCCCAATACGCGTAAAGTTTCGCGATTCCGTAAGGACTGCGCGGAATAAAGGGCGTTGTCTCTTTTTGCGGTGTTTCCCGAACTTTTCCAAAAAGTTCCGAAGTTGACGCCTGATAAAAACGGGTCGTTTCAGTAAGATCCAAATTGCGAACAGCCTCCAGCAGACGGATCGTTCCCAGTGCGTTGACATCGCCCGTGTATTCGGGAATGTCAAAAGAAATTCGAACATGAGATTGTGCGGCCAGATTGTAAATTTCATCCGGACGGATCGTTTGCAGTAAATTGGTTAAGCTGGTCGCATCGGTCATATCACCGAAATGTGTATGAAGATTGGGAATTTGATCCTCTTCCTGACCGAGAAAAGAAAAAAGCCGTCTGGTGTTATCAGAGGAACAGCGGCGCTTGATACCGTGAACTTCATATCCTTTGGATAAAAGAAATCGGGTCAAATAGGCGCCGTCCTGGCCGGTAATACCGGTAATCAATGCTTTTTTCGTCATTATAACCTTCTTTTTTCAAAAAAAGTGATTTTAATTTTTCCGTGTCGAACTATCATCCAATTATACTGTCTTCCCAAGAAGACGCAAGATAATTTTTAAAAGGAAGAAATATATACTGTTTATCTAAACTTTACGGAGTTCCCTTTCTTTCCAATTTGAAAAAATTTTTACAAAAAATTGATATAATGCCCTATCTTGTTAAAATACAAAGAGATGTAATAAAAAGAATGATATTGACATTACAGTAAAAATAGTTATAATCAGATATATCAGAAAAGTTGGAAAATGTAGACGGTTCTGGAGAAAGGGAGCTTTTTAACAAAACAAAAGTTTTGGAACAATAAAAGCGTCTTGGTAATCAAGGGATTGTCTTTCGTATTTGCTGATATTTGCATTCCTTGTATTATAGGGTATTTATTAAGTTTTATTAATCTGTAATGTTTGTACTCACTCGTCCGGATCCTTTTTAATGAAAACAAAGGAATAGTTAATATACCGAGAGGAAAATTAATAAACCGGATGAAATGAATATAGAGATTGCGCAGTATGGCGATGGTTTTATCCCACTAGAAAAAAGGATGGTCTGGAATAATGGCGATTAAAACGGTTTTTACCACTGGTGAAGCGGCGAAAATTTGCAAAGTCAGTCAACAAACAATTATTCGTTGTTTTGACTCGGGGCAGTTGAAGGGATTTCGTGTTCCCGGCAGTCGTTTCCGCAGAATTCCCCGGGATCAACTGTTTCATTTCATGAGAGAGAACGGCATTCCTACCGATGCTCTTGAAAGCGGAAAAAGAAAAGTTCTTGTTGTTGATGATGATCGGGATCTTGTCGAGATCCTGGTTGACGTTCTTGAACGGGACGGACGTTTCGAGACCCGTTCGGTCAATAATGGTTTTGACGCTGGTATGATGGTTAAAGAATACCGCCCTGATCTTATTGTTCTTGATGTCATGCTGTCCGATATTAATGGTAAAGATGTCTGTGTTCGCGTTCGAAGCGATAAGTCACTCGAAGATGTCAAAATTATCTGCATTTCCGGAATGGTTGAAGAGGATAAAATCGGCGAACTCAAAGCGGCTGGGGCAAATGAATTCTTGCCGAAACCGTTCGAAACGGATAAACTTATCGAAACGATGTGCCGTCTTCTTGAAATTGAATCGATTGTCTGATTCGCGCTGTTAAGCTGTCCGTAAACGGAGATTTTTTTTCATCTTGTTCCCGATGATTTTGATCATCGGGCATGTTTTCCGCAGAGAAACGAATAAAGCTGACAGATGTCTGTTTAAGGAACAGAGTAAATTTTCGAACGGAGAAAGATCTGCTGTTCGATTGACGATACATAAAAAACGGATCGGATTCGTAATGTCAAAACCGGATCCGATTATTTTTTACAGAATCAGACCGTTATTTGTGTACCGATCTTTTGAGGTACGGTACAATTTCTTTTGAATTGATTCTGAAATGGAAAGAACCATCATGTCGGACAGAGAATTGGAACGGCTCAAACTGAACGCTCTTGCCGAGTTTGCCGCCGGTGCCGGTCATGAGATCAACAATCCGCTGACGGTTATCAGCGGTCATGCCGAAGTTCTTTTGAAAAACGCGGATCCGGAGCAGCGTTATCATCTTTCGGTCATTATCGCTCAAACGCGCCGGGCTTATGAAATGATCGCCGACATAAGGCTTTTCGCCCGTCCGCCCCGTCCGCAATGGCAGGTGATTGAACTGAAAAAGTTTCTGACCGAACTCATTAACGATCAGCGGGAGGCCGACGAAAATCAAAAGATCTCTTTTACCTGCCGTCTGAATGATGAACTTTTCCTGAATGAGGGGAACGGCGAATCCGACAGTGCGGCGGATCTTGCTGACCGCGGCGGCATTAACTTCAATAAAGACAATAAAAATTTGGATGAATGCGCCGATAATTCAAACGACCGCCCGGGACTGCCGCTGATCTTTGAAAGCGACCCGGCCCAATTGCGGACGATCTTCGGAGCGCTGATCAAAAATTCCCGGGAAGCTTTTGCGGAAGAGTCGGGAAAAATCGATCTTGCCGCAATCTTTCCTGTTGATTGGAAAACGGACGACGCGCAGGATCCGAGTTCGGATCAGGCTGTTTTTCAATTCGTTTTGGAAGATAATGGGCCGGGTATTCCGGAAGAATTCCGCGAACAGATCTTTTCTCCCTATTTTTCAGGACGCTCCGCCGGACGCGGCTTGGGCTTCGGTTTGCCGAAATCATGGCGTTTTCTTGATATGCTCGGCGGTTCGATCCGTTATGTCAAGCCGAAACAGTTCAAGACCGGTTGCGGCTGGCTGATTGAACTTCCGGTTAAACCGATCAGGATTACGGAAACGGATCGTTGAAGTTTTAAAAGAACGGCGCTCCTCTTTGGATCAGAAATCGAAGGCGACCAGAAATCCGAGTTTCTTCTGATAATAATAATGAAACTGATATTGATCGTCGCAGCCGGTATAAAATTCGATTCCCAGCCGGAAAAGATCGTTGCTGGGTCCGCGCCATTGCCAGCCCGCCTGTAAGTTTAGATACCCGCTGTATTCCAATTCCTGAAACAGATGTCCATGTATCGCGGCAAACGGACTCCCTTTGAGATTGTCTTCATGAGTATAAGGCGCACTGTATTCAACGCCGAACTGAAGTTCGATCGGGTCGGTGGTCGCTCCAGTTTTGTAAGCGGCGCCCGCTTCTCCGTAAATTCTAACGGCTGGGATCGGCCGGTAAGCCGCTCCGAAAACGAGTTCGTCTCTTGTGTATTGAATGCGCGGAAGACGGAAATGATCAAGAATATACTGGTCGCCTAAATGGGAACTAATATGATAATTGCCGAACTTGAACTGCCATTTTTTATAGCCGCGCACCAGAAAAATTCCGGCCCGAAAATCGGTGCCCGCCAATTCCCGGCCGCGTTCGAAATCAAGCCGCAGCAGCGCAGCGCCTTCGACTTCGATCTGCCAGCCTTCCGGCTGAACTGCATTTTTCGTTCCAAATCGCAATAAAGGGATCCGTCCGCCGAGCTGAATATCCCAAAGCCCTCCGTAATCAAGATCGTCGGTAAAAACGCAGCCGAGGCGCGGCTCTTTGCGTCCGGCCAGATAGGACGGAAACATCATTCCGGTGGGTAAAACCTGCCATTGCCAATTTTCGGACGGATTGCTCTGTCCGTCGGAATTTTCTGTAGACCAGAGACGGGGGGCGTTCTGGTCGGAGTTTCCGACATTATATTCCTGCCAGTCGGATTCGAGCGATTCATTGTTAAAATAGTTGCTATTTTGATAAGACGAACGGTTGGAATACAATAACGGATCTGAAGATCTGTTTCCTGTCAGCGGTTCGTTAAAAAGAGTTGGATCGTAATAGCCGTTATCGATTCCGGAAAGATCATTACCGAAACCGGTCGTTGATTCAAAGGGCAAACTATCATAGGGAACGGTTTGCGCGTCCGCGGAAATCGTCAGAAAAATAATCAGGAACAAACATAAAAAATACGGCATCGGATTTCAGTTCATGACTGTTTTATTCTAATCGCAATATCATAGATCGCAAACAGATCGGTTTCATTATAAATTTTTTGTTCCGGCGTTTAACGAACTGCCGGTTCACAAAAACGATCGGTGAAATTTGCGGAAAATTCAAAATTCGGACAGTATAAAATGTTTTTCGCTGTATTTCTGATATCGATTTCAAGGCTCGAAATGTTTTCTGACAGCCCAACGCAAAGCTATACCGATTTCATAATAAATTTTCCGTTATAACGTCAAAAGAACAGCCGATTCACGTAGTCAGCCGCCGAAAATGACGGAAAATTTAAAATAAAAGCAGGATAAAAGGCCGAATTATATTGCCGCAAAAGATCCATTAAGAGAAGAGTAATCTTTTTAGACAGGCCGATCAAGAGCAAAAAATGAAAGATAATTCAAATGAAAATATCTTTATTTGGATAATCAAATGGATCTTCGGAGTTTTTCAGAATAAAAAACAAAGATCGGTCGAAATCATTTAGAGTTTTTTTGATTATTCTGCTGCTCAATAGCTTCCGCTTCTTCCTTGGTGATTTTCAAAAGACTTATTTTGGGATATCTTGATCCGACGATTGAACCGTATTGTTTTCGAAGTTCGGGAAAATTGAGTTTTAAAAAATTCCAAATTTCCGGCGGAGGATCTTTGGCCAGCCATTCGCGGACATATTTTTGAACGAAACGGTCATAACCTTTTCTTGACGATCCGTGCGCAAAACAGCGTCCTCCAAACCGTCGTATGTCCCCATCGAAATTTTCGCCGATATGATAAAGTTCATGTATGAGCGTATCTATTTTATCCAAAAGGGGTAAATTCTGAAATCGGGGAAGATAAACCGAATAAATATAAAGAAGAGGGGTTTTGTCAGATCCAAAGCAACGGGTCAATTTCCAGTAATTCCCTCTCATAAAGGTTGTTTTTTTCCCGTTTTCAAAGCGCAATGGAGTTATCGACGCATAGACTCCGTATTTTCCGCCGACTCGTGTTTGGCAGATCGAAATTCCGATATATTTAAAATCGATATGTCCAAAAACGGGCAAACGAAAACACATATCCTGACATACCGTTCGAACGGCGGCGGAATAATCAAATTTCTTGTTCAAAATTTAAACACTGCTGAAAACTCTGTTGATAAAGAATAATTGGACAAAGAATCGTTCTTTCTCCGACGGAATTTTGCGGTTCCGCCGGAGATTAATCAAGTTTTTTATTTCGCCGGTTTGGGGGCGTCCGCCTTTTGGGCATCGGCTTTTACTTCAACCGGTTTGGGAGCGTCCGCCTTTTTGGCATCGGCTTTTACTTCAACCGGTTTGGGAGCGTCCGCTTTTTTGACGTCAGCTTTTACTT
>CAZZEF010000022.1:31063-34883 GCA_964652875.1 uncultured Planctomycetaceae bacterium | reverse complement strand
TCGCGTTTTACAAAGTCGAAAACTCTTCGACGTGTTTTCGGAATCGCCCTTAAAATTTGTATGAATAATAAATATATTTTAAAATAATTTGCAATATTGAGTTTTTTATTCATAAAATACTATGATATCTTATAAGACCTGCTAATAAACATAAGGATATAAAAAGAATCAATTTTGTATTTTTCTTCTTTTTGATTATATCGTTGTGTAATGATTATTAGTAAATGTTCGGAGTGTTTCCTATAGTTAAACTTTGTAAAACAATAAGTTACATATTTAAAGAGTTTTACAGTATGAAAAAAGATTAATATTATAGATTAAGATACGCAAATATATGTAAATGATTACAAGATAGCATATAATAGAAATATTGTAAATTAGTGAATAGAATAGACATAAAATATATTAAATAACAATAAGCAATATAGTTATACCTATAGAATATAACGACATATAACAAATATTAGTATTATAAGTGTTTTGTTGTTTTTTAAAAACAAAACAGAGCGAAAGTATTTACCCAATTTTTGATAGTCTTATGATTTCGCTTTCCAAAACCTTTGCCGAAACAGCAAGTGAAATTTTATACTGTTTTTATTTTAAATTTTCCGTCATCTCCGTCTATTGACTGCGTGAATCGGCAGTTCTTTTGACGCTATAACGGAAAATTCATGATGGAATCGGTGTAAAAGTTTTTGATCAATTGTGTCTGAATCGATTTCTTACAGAAATAGATCGGCATGCATGAGCAAAATAGTATAGGAAGCAAAATATTTCAGAAAAAAGGAGAGATAAATTTTATTCCAAAGATGTTTTTTATAGCTGATGTTTTGATCTAAAATTCGGAAGAAGTATTCCAAACCGGAATGAGTATTACAAATACGAGTAAATTTCGGAAACAAGACGATGCGCGGTAGGTTCACGCCGAATTTGATTATTACCAACATCGTCAATCCGATCAGTAAGAGATATTTCTATCTGAAAATTTTGTCAAAAAATAAGAAACAATATACGATGGAGCGGAGAAAAATTCAAAAAAGTGAAGAAACTTACTATGGGAGTTTATTCATTTGAGTCAGAAACAAGATGATTCTGATTGTTTTACTTTCGACAGTATTTGGTCTGTGTACCGATCAGGAATCAAATCTGCACTTTTAAAAATGTGGATGGAAGTGGATATGGATATGATGAGCTTTGAATTGAGTTGATAACAAGACCTGGTTATAACGTTACCCAAACGATAACAGGAATATGCATCTTATTGACTTGGAGCATATCAGTATCGGTCGGAGTGTCCAGTCAGTATTTATCAATGTTATGTCCTTGTTTTTACGACAACAAATGATATTTTGAAAAGTTGTGTTATTGTAAAAAAGAACAAGTGTTTATTAAATTAACCGAAATACAGTCACCGATATTTTTAATTGTACAACTATAAAATGAAAAACAGTAAAGCTTTTACGATCATCGAACTGCTGATAATAATAACAATAATAGGCATTTTAATGGGGCTTTTATTACCAGCTGTTCAATCGGCACGCGAGACAATGAGAAGATCGAGATGTATGAATAATTTACGTCAATGTGTTTTAGGAACAATCAACTTTGAGTCGGCTAAGGGACACTATCCCTCCGGATCGGAAGGTTCAGGATTGTCTCCATTGTATGCGATATTACCATACATGGAGTTAGGTAATATTTATGTAACGATGGATGAAAAAATATCTCCTTTTGATCCTCCCAATGACGAAGCGATGACCAAACAACTACCGATATTTATTTGCCCATCAGATTATTTTGTCGGGCAGGAAGAAGGTAAGGGATTTACGAATTATCATGCGAACAGTGGATCCTGGGTTTTTACGGCGAAACGTTGGGATGGAATATTTGGTTACCCTTATGAATATACAATACTTGAACAAAAGCTTCCTGCTCTTGAAGGTCTTTTACCGTCAAGTGTTACAGATGGACTTTCCAATACCGTTTTTTTTGCGGAAGTTGTCAATGGAGCTGGTAATGGAGAAGCACCTAAAACAGAACAGGATTGTTTGGAAGCTCTAATTCCTCCCAGTGAAATTAATACGCTGGAAGCAACACAGGATTTTTATCTGGATAAAAGTATTTCTAACAGTTATATTTCCTTAAAAGGTTCCTGGCGTTGGCGAGGGTATCCCTGGACGGTAGGTTGCTTAAGCCGAACATGGTACAACCACTTACTTCCACCAAACGAAATATGTTGGGCACCCGATAATAATTTTGATATTCTTATAACGACGGCATCAAGTTTTCATGCGGCATCAGGTATTAATACCGCACTTGGCGATGGTAGTTGCCGGTTTATAAACGAAGAAATTGATAAAACAATATGGTTGAATTTAGGGCGGAGAGATGATGGCAATAACGTAACAATACCATAAAAATATTGAACAATAAAATAGCATTTGGTGTATGGACTTTTATATCGTCATCATACAATTTTCTGTATTTCCCGCCTATATAAAAAACAATTGGATGTTTTTGTGACGTTGGAATGAAAAATTTATAATGAACACCAGGGATAGATCAATATAAATAGAAAAATTACGGTATATATTATGACAGAGTTATTGGGAATAACTGCAGCATTAACCTCAGCGGCGTCTTGGGCACTCGCATCAGTTTTATTTAAAGGATTAAGTGAAGATTGGGATTCTCTTTCGTTGACTTATGCGAAATCTGTGATATGTTCGTTAATACTGTTGTTTTTAGTTTTGATCTTTAAAATTCCAGTTCCGCCAGAGAAAGATATACTGATGCTCTTCGGCAGTGGTATTATAGGAATTTTATTGGGAGATTCATTTTTTTTTGCAGCGCTTAAAAGACTGACACCGCAGGCGTTGACTGTTCTTTTAATGTGTGGTCAAGTGATTACCGCGATTATGGCTCTTGTATTTTTAGGAGAACATGTTGTTTTTCAGGTATGGCTCGGATTAGGCCTCGTTTTATTTGGATTATACTGTATTCTATTGCCGGAGAAAAACAATGGCGAAAATAATGAAAATGGAGCTGGAAAAACGAAATTTAAGGGTTTGATTTTCGGTGTAATATCTATTGTCTGTATGGCTTTGTCGATGATTATATCCAAACAGGCGTTAGAGAACAATTCCACTTTATGGGCAACATTGATTCGCATGTCATCTGCTGTTTTCGGAATGTTCACAATGGGAATTATTATGCGACGCATCTCCCATTGGAATGGCTTATTCATTTTACGTAAATATCGGCTGCGTTTTTACTTTTCTGCTTTAATAATTACATTTGGAGGATTTTGGCTTTCAATGGTTGCCGTCAAATATGTTCAAGTAGCGGTTGCAAGTACATTAATGGCAACTGAACCGATATTTGCGCTTCCGTTTTTCGCGATAATTGAAAAAAAGAAAATCCATAAGTCAGAGGTTATCGGAGTACTTATGGCCGTTGTAGGTCTAATTATGGTTATTCTTTATAATAAATAAAATACGAATACGTTATTTCTTAGAGCGACAAAGGACAGGTTAAACACAATAATCGCACGATTAAATACAAATATATAATAATATACATAAGCATTGATATAATGCTCTCATTTTTAAATTTTCGGCATTTCTGCCGATTGGTTATGTGAATCGGCTGTTCTATTGAATATAGCATAATACGGCAGGAATAAAATGTTGCTGTTATGTTAATGTTATAAAGTATACAAGTGTCATTATAAAATTTAAAATAATTTTATTCAAAGAAGATATATTTCATTGATGAAATACCATATATAGTATTATTATCAGAATAATTATAACACGGT
>CAZZEF010000022.1:0-31053 GCA_964652875.1 uncultured Planctomycetaceae bacterium | reverse complement strand
TGTTACCGTTTATGTGAGTTATTGAATGTTCATAATATGAAATTATCGCGCAGACAAGAACCTGTTGTTACATTACTGACATTATATATGCTGCCTTCATTCATAATTTCAGTATTTACATTGTTTATTTCAAGAAATGTTATTCAATGTTCATTCGATATAAAATCGTAAAACACTAATTAATCGGTATAATATAACGAGAAAAAGAAAATGAATCGAAATGATTCCTATAAATAATAATACTATCAGTGGTGATTATAAAAATTTAAAAGGTCAACACAATGAAAGGAAAAGAATTCAGAATGGAAAAGTATTTTGAAAAAGCGGATCAAATGGTTGATGTGTATCATAAATATCAAGAATTGGGAATGATTGTTAAACATGGTGATTTTATTCCAGCTGTGCATTATCCTCCAATTACGAAATATCCTTTGATAACTCAAGAGGAGGCTTTTAAAGGTTATTCTGTTCCAGAAGATGGAATGATTGATATTTATGTACACATTCCATTTTGTAGAAAACGATGTGTATTTTGTCATTATCCATCCATTTACGGAGGAACTTCTTCACAAAAGGATGAATATCTTGCAGCGCTTGAAAAAGAAATGGATCTATATCTACAACAGCTCGGCATTAATAAATTGAAACCGCGCAGTATTCTTGTCGGTGGAGGAACTCCAACCGATTTAACACCATCGCAACTTAAACACTATCTTGAGTTTTTTACTAAACGTGTCGATTTATCATCTTGTCTGCAATACAATTATGATGTTGATCCTTGGACACTCGTTGGTCCTGATGGTCATGAACGTTTAAAAATTATGAAAGATTTCGGAGTAAACCGTTTAACTATCGGAATACAGTCTCTTACTCCGGAAATCATGAAATTAATGAATAGATCTCATGATAAAGCTACTGCTATTGAATCGATAAAGAACACTTTGGATTACGGTTATCAGCTTGATATTGAGTTCATTTACGGATATCCCCATCAAACATATGAGAATTGGATACAGGACCTTGAAGAAGCCACCTCGCTCGGATCTCATGAAATTCAGCTTTATCGTTTGAAATATGAGGCATATGGAGATCAAGTCGGACTTATTAATAATTTCAGAATTACTCATCCTGAACAAGTTCCTTCAACTGAAATGACAATGAAATTAAAACAAATTGGTATTAATGTTCTTGCGGCGCATGGTTATCATGAAAATCTGGGACGAGTATATACTAAAAAAAGAAATTATATTTCTCGATACGCATTTAATCAATGCTGCAACCTTTATGATCAAATAGGTCTTGGTCAAACAGCGTTCAGCAGTTTGCGTGATCGATTTATTTTGAATACACAACAGTTTCCGGAATATTATAAATCCATTCAAGAGGGCCGACTTCCACTCAATCGCGGATATGTACGAGATTTTGAAGCGCAACAGCGTTGGTCCGCTATTCTTCCTTTGAAAAATTTTAAAATTCGCAAAAAGTATTTTGAAAAAAAGGTTGGTATCCCTTTTAATAAATCATATGTCTATCCGACCATTGAAACCATGAAAAAATACGATTTGGTTTATGAAGATGAAAATTATGTTTCATTAACAGAACTTGGAAGATTTTTTCCGGATGAAGTTGTTGAACTCATGTATGCGCCCAAATTTGCGCCGTTTGAACCAATGTATTATAACGATGGACCGCTCAATCCCTATTTATTAAATGAAAAATTATGTCAGTATTGGAACAATAAATGAAAAAATATATTTTAAAATATGGTTTCTTTTTGATTGTTTTTCTGATCGTTCAAACAGGGATTATCATGTTTATAATGAGCGGAAAAACACCACCGACCCCTCCTGTGAACAACATGCAGATTTACGTTGAACAAAATAATGAAACAATTTTGAAAATAATGGAGGAAGAAGCGCACAAATATGGATCAGAAATTATTAATTCCTATTTTGACGCTTCTGAAATAGCCACGCCTGGCCAGTTGAAATCACCTAAAGCTTACAAAGCCAAAAGATTTATGATCAAGGCTTATCCGGAGGCAAAACTCACTGAAATGATAATCGCACTTGATGTTGTTCGGGCATCCGGGGAACAAAACATGGAAACACTGCTTGATTATATGGAAAAAAATGAAAATAGAGCGGAAATGCGGAATATAATTCTTCCTTTGGGCATTCAGGCTTTTCCTATGTTTTACAGCATTTTAGCAAAGTTTTATATGATGACCGGTGAATATGATAAATCAATGACCTACGTCGAAAAAATAAAAAAGGAATTTCCCAACGCCTATGTTCCAGACAGTAATTCAGGAGGGAACATGAATTTTATATCTGGCATACAATATGCGAATAAAACGAAACGAATTCTTGATATCATTAAAAATACAAAAACGAGCACTATAGATGATCCTATGGAAAATGATAAATGAGAAACCTGTATCAGAGGAAAATAATGACAAATAAATATAAAAAATATTTACTTTTACAGAGTATTATCGCCGCAATACTTGTTGTTGCGGCTAATGTAAACGCACAAAATAATAATTCTCTTGATAATTCCACCAATACGGTAAATCCCTTGGAGATAAAAGTTGAAAACGGTCGTTCCATTATGACATCCGACAGCTTTATTCACACGGAAATGCGCGAAAACGATAATGATATTATGCCGATGCTTATGGAATTGTTGGATACAGTAGATCTTAATTCCGAAGAGATTTACAATCTTGCCAAAGAGCATAAGCCGGTTTTTACAAAAAAAACAAATAAGGAAGCGGAATATATCGATACAGAGATCAGAAAAAAATACAAAAAAGACAAATTAAACGAACAACATTTAGTTGTATATCTATGGCTGATTAAACTTCTGAAAACGGATACTTCCGAAGAAATAAAATCTCTTCTTAATACGCCATTAACAGAAGAATATGTAATGTTTTTTCTGAAAAATAAATGTGAACATTTAAAAAGTATGCTGGAATTCACCTATTTTGGTGAAGAAAATATTAAAAGATATGATCGAAAAACATATGAAAAACTCGAATGGGATTTTCAAATGAATAACGCGTTATTCGTTTTAAATTGTCCAGACAGAAAAAAATGGGAACCTGTCGATAAAATTCTTGAAAAACTTGATCTTAAGAAATCGGATCATGTATTAGAATTAAACGCGTTTTGCGGCTATTATACTACCCAGATCGCAGGGGTGCTTCCCAACGGAAGTATTGACGCTTATATAAAAAATAACGGCCATTTGGAATTTATGCAAATACATTGTCAAAATGAAAATATTGATAATATAAAAATACATTCTTTGGATGATCTTGAAGTAAATAAAAATAATAAAAACAAGTATGATGTTATTTTTCTTAATCAATATTACCATTTAATATATACAGAAATGAAGCGAGACATTCAAAAAAGCAATCTTGAATTCATTGCGCGAACCGTTAAGCCCGGAGGACGCCTTGTTATTGTTGACAGTTCACCATTTTCAGTTCCTTTGGGATACACCATTTCTCCGAAACTGATACAAGGACAATTAATGTATTACGGCTTTAAATTAACGGAACAAATGGATTTGAATAAAAATATATTTTATCAAGAGTATGTAAAAATCAAATGACATTAAGTTTTTTACTGCTTTTATTTTAAATTTTCCGTTCTCTCCGCCGATTGACTGCGTGAATCGGCTGTTCTTTTGACGTTATAACGGAAAATTCATGATGGAACCGGTATAACGCAGTGCTTAAAACAAGGAGAATATATCTGATGAAATCACTATTGCTGTTAATGCAAATTATTATTTGTCAATTCCTGTGTATTAATATATTAACGGTTGACTCTCAATGTTCGGAAAAAAAAGAATCTCATCGAAGTGAAATATTTTCAGATCCGACAACGATAAAAATTGATTCGTTGGAATCACTTATTCACATAGGTTCTCTTGATTCCTTTGACTTGACCGACGAAGGAATCAATACAGGTAATATGATGCTCAAATCACTTGAAAATAAAGATGAAAAGCTTGCGAAAAAAGTTATTGAAGAATACAATAAAATTATTCCGCATCAATATACAGGCGCGGAGTATACCGCTCTTCAATGGTTTGAAATGTGTATATTCAATTACCCGGATAAAACAGTTAAATATCTTGATAACAAATTGTATCGCTACTATTTTGATTTTTTTGTGCAAGACGACTACAAATTGCTCAAAGAATATCTTATGAGAAAATATAAACTCCGAAAATATGAAGTTGAACACAGCGAGAGGAATGATCTTTCCCGATTTCCGTTTTTGAATGATCTTGTCTGTTTTTTCAATCCGAGACGTCAGGAATGGGAACATACCGACGAACTGAACAGTTTAATTACCTTAAAAGAAGGCGATAAAGTTGCGGATGTTGGATGTGGACCGGGTCTGTATTCATATTTGTTATCTGAAAAAGTCGGAAAAACAGGAATTATTTATGCGCTGGACATCAAACGGGATCATCTTGACTTCATCGACGAGTTTTGCAAAAAATACAAAGTTAAAAATATTAAAACAATCCAAAACGGCATTAGTACATTAAATCTTCCTGAAAATCACCTGGATGTTGTTTTTTTATGCTCTTTGTATCATGTAATTTATGCAGAGTGCGAAACAGAACGAATGGCCTTTATTAACGATATTAAAAAAAGTCTAAAACTTAGTGGACGTCTAATCATTGTCGACAATAATCCTGTTGAGAACAATGATATTCCTTATTACGGGAATTATATTGACAAAAGATTGATTATTTCTCAATTGTATTATTTCGGTTTTAAACTTGAAAAATATGTTCAAGTTGTTCCGCAACGTTACTATTTGGAGTTTTCAATGGTCAACAAAGAAGAGATGGAATGGGAAAAAAATATTAAAAATTAGAATTTTAGAAATAATGCAAAAAATGCGTTCCAGACTCTTTTGTGATCCGCTGTCAGAATCATCAAAAAGCTTATGACGGTCAAACATATAAAAGAAAAGGTTCAAAAAACGAACCATTTATAAAAAAATACCAATATATTTATTAATAATAATTTCTTACAAGGAGAAAAATAAAATGGAAAGTTATATAAAATATATTATTGAAAAAAAAGACCCTGAAGCCATTTCAAACGCTTTAAAATGGCGGGGTGATGAACAGCTTTTTCTTTTTAAAAAAGCTAGAGAAGCGAGATCCCGTTTTTTTAATAATTTTGCTGAAATACGAAGCGTTATCGAGGTATCAAATATATGCCGCCAGCAATGTTTATATTGCACAATGGGAAAGCAGGGAGAAATCAATCCATATACCCTGGATGCGGATAATATGTTCAATATTATTAAACAACTGATTCTTTTTAAAAAACGTGAAACGATTCTGCTTCAATCCGGTGAAAATGGAGAACAAAAATTCGTCGATCTCATGTCAAATGTATGTGAACGTATCATGAAAGAGTATCCTTCGACAAAATTGGTTCTATGTTTCGGCAATTTAAACAAAAGCCAGTATCAACAACTGTATAATACCGGAGCGTCAAGATACATCATCAAGTTTGAATGCTCAAATCCTGATCTGTATAAATGGTATAAAAATGAAAGAGACACATTGGAAAACCGACTACAAAAAATACATGAACTGATTGAAATTGGTTTTAAAGTTGGAAGCGGTAATATTGTAGGTCTTCCGAAACAAAGCCATCAAGATTTGGTCAATGATCTATTATTAACGACAACACTAAATCTTTCTATGGTCAGTTCAACAGTTTTTATTCCAAATGAACGGTCTTATTTTGCTCATGAATCTGCAGGAGACTTGGAGACAACGCTGAATTTACTGGCCCTTTTAAGATTGTTGAATCCGAATTGTTTGATCCCGGCAACTTCTTCCTTGGAAAAAATGGGGATAAACGGACAGCTTCGCGGATTAAATGCCGGCTGCAATACGTTAACCATTCATGACGGTACTCCCAAAGAGAATAAAAGCCAGTTTCCCATTTATTCCGATTCCAGGTACTCGCCCAAGGAACAGCATTGTTTTGAAATACTTGAAAAGGCGGGAATGCAACCTAAAAGTTCTTTGATTTAAATTCAGGTGAATTTATGAATAAAATATTAATGGCACTCGTCATTTTATTTGCGGTTCTCTTTATCGTCTCTTTTTTGAGATTGGGAAGCGTATCGCATCAGATCAAAGATTTAGCGGATCAGGCTGAAAAACAAAAAAAAATTGTTAAAGAAATGGCAGGAAGCGTCGAACTTGCTTTTTTGGAAGCAAAAATGTGTAAGAATAAAAACAAGGCAAAAATTTTACAAAGCGACGCTGAAAAACAAAGACTTGAGTACGAAAAAACAAATGAAGAACTGAAAAGTACAAAACCTGTTGTTGAAAACGGTATAAAAAAAGTCAACAAATATTTTTGTGTCACCGTGTTCTTTTTATTTTGCTTTTTTGTATCATTATGTTTTTATACGCTAAGAGTTACTAAGCAAAAAAAATCAAAATATTTACACAGATAAACAAGACAAAACAATATGTTGATATTAAAAACTCCCGATTTTCAAAGTTTGTTTAAAATCAAACAAAGATCGGGAGTCTGTTGTTTAAAAGTATTGTCTTTTCAAAATATATACAGCAAAATTCTTTTGTATACTGTTTTTATTTTAAATTTTCCGTCATCTCCGTCTATTGACTGCGTGAATCGGCAGTTCTTTTGACGCTATAACGGAAAATTCATGATGGAATCGGTGTAATTATTAAACGGAGAGATAGTTGGCGACGGAATCGGTGTTTTCTTTCAAACCGGGGGAACCATCCTGCCAATTGGCAGGACAGACTTCACCATTCTTTTCATAAAACTGGAGCGCGCGGACGATACGAAGCGTTTCCTGAATGTCTCTGCCCAGCGGAAGATTGTTGACCAGCTCATGCTGTATGATTCCTTTGAGGTCGATTAAAAACAGACCGCGAAGGGCAACGCCCGCTTCCGGAAGAAGAACTCCATAAGCGGCGGATATCACCTTGTTCAAATCGGAAAGAAGCGGAAAACGGATCCCACCAAGCCCTCCTTTCGAACGCGGTGTATTAATCCAGGCATAATGCGAATATTTGCTGTCGACCGAACAGCCAAGCAGCTGAACATTCAAATTTTCAAATTCCTCTGCTCTCTCCGAAAACGCAATGATCTCCGTCGGACAAACAAAGGTAAAATCAAGCGGATAGAAAAAAAGAACAACGTAACGTCCTTTATAATCCGAAAGGGAAATCTCGGCAAACGTGTTGTTCGGCATGACCGCCTCGGTTTTAAAACGCGGCGCTTCTCTTGATACCAGTAAACTCATCTTTTATATTCTCTTTTCTTAAAATGGATCGGCGGTCCGATCTGTTGCTCTTGAAATCTGTTCTGAAGTCAATCTGTTCCTGCTCCATGATCTATTTTCCGTTCTAACTGTTTAAAGAAATAACCTGATTCATGAAGTCAATCATTGAAAATTGCGGATAATTTAAAATGATGACCGTATAAAACAAATACTTCGATCTATGTAACAAGTCGAAATTTTTCAAAACAGATGTTGTGAATATCCGTGTTCTTTTTATTTTTTCGTCTCAAAAAGTTTTCTGCGTCCAAAAATAATCAAAAGACAAAACGAAAAAACATTCTTTCGCAAAAAATGAAGATCCTTTCCGCGGCTGAAATTTTTACCGGTCAAACAGGCAATCAATTCATCGGAAGAATTCAAAAACAGCGGATAAACCGATCAACAGATTAGATCAAAACAAAGAATGACTGTCCAAATGACAAAAAAAGAAAGTTTGTTTTAATGGTAATAACGATTATTTTAAATTTTACAATTATTTAAAATAAAAACTCTAATAAATTTGGTTAAATATTTTCTTTTTGCTTTTCGGTTCGGAAAAATAATCTATCTTAATAATAAGCAAACGAGGAAAACTTTCATGTTACCTCTTCGTGTTGATCATTGATATTTGTATCGTGTTTTGTTTTGACGCAAAAAGACCAAACGTCGTAAACGAATGTTTGTTCAATATAAGTAATTATCTATTATAAATTTTTATAAGCCGCTTCCTATTAATTTAAAATTTTTTCAGATTTTATTGACGGTGAAAATCAACGGGAATTACCGGGGATCCGAAAGTAAACTCACGAGAAGATTTTTTAAATAATATTAAAAGCGCGGGATCGGATGAAATGGGCTTTTTAAAACAGTTTTTCAGAACAGTTATTCGAGAAGGGTCGCTCTCTTCCGCGGCGGGGAGCATCGCCAGGATTGAGCAGCAAGCGCTTCAGGAACATCTGTCGATCTCTCAATATGGATCTTTTCAGTTAACCGAGGCAATTCGTCCGTCGTTTGATCTTCAAATTATTCCTGAAGAAGGTGTTCGGCACGATCTTTATATTGATCCGGGCTCAGGAATGAAGATCCCGGTTTTAATGGCCGCCGTTTCCCGGGAAAAACTCTTTGACACATTCATTGATCTGCTGGATCCGCTCGGAACGAACGTCGACGTCGTTCTGGAAACAAGTCATTCCAAATTCAGCAAACATCAGGATCTCATTCGCGAAGGAATCGACCTGCCTGTTTTAAAGAGTATTTTATATGATTATGAAGATCTCCTGACCAACGACGGATGCACCGGAATCGCTGTTTTAAATCCAACCCTTCCTTATGAAGTTCAGTTCGACGAACATAAACTCCTGATCGTTTACGGAACCGAATTAAAGGAATGCGAAAATATTTTCCGGTTTCATCGAATCACTTCTTCCGAAGATCTCCGTTTTCTTACCGAAGCGGAACATATTCATTCGTCCCGGGAATCTTTTCATCGAAAATTCGGAGAACTCGCGTCGCGCCTGGGAATCGATTTATATTAAAAAACAAATGACCGTTGCCTGAATTTCTTCCGCTGTTATAATGAATTATTGTTTTTCATTGATTATAACAGCGGATTTTTTTTTACGGGATCCGAAAAGTATTATCTTGCCAGTGTTTTATACTGCCGACATTTTGTGTTTTCATTGCTGATGGAATCGCAAGTCGATCTATTTGAAATCAGAACAGGAAAAGCAGGCATAAACGATGTTATTTTTATTCGATTTTTTAAAGGAGTGATCATGAACACAGACAGCAGACGGATCGGATGGATCGGAACAGGCGTCATGGGTTCGGCCATGGCTGCCCGTCTTCTTGAGGCGGGATATCCTTTATCGGTCTGTTCCCGAACAAAATCGAAAGCCGCCGATCTTGTAAGCCGGGGCGCAATTTGGCGCGAAACGCCCGCGGAAACGGCCGCGCAGTCTGATATCATCTTTACAATGGTCGGTTATCCTTCCGAACTGCGCGAAGTCATATTCGGAGCAAACGGTATTTTTTCCGCTTGGTCGAAAGAGAGTCGGGAAAACCATCGGGGGGACCGTCTTTTGATCGACTGTACGACCAGCAGTCCGAACCTTGCCCGGGAGATCTTCTCAGAAGGCGAAAAACGGGGAATCGGCGCGCTGGACGCACCTGTTTCCGGGGGCGATATCGGAGCCAAAAACGGATCTCTTTCGATCATGATCGGAGGAGATCCCGAAGTTTGCGAAAGTGTTCGGTCGATTTTGAATCATTTGGGATCGAATATCGTGTTTCAAGGACCGGCCGGGAGCGGACAGCATACGAAAATGGTCAATCAGATCCTGATTGCGGGCAATATGATCGGCGTTTGCGAAGCGCTCCTTTACGCGTATCGAATGGGACTTGATCTTGTGCAGGTATTAAATTCGGTTTCAGCCGGTGCGGCGGGGAGCTGGTCGTTATCCAATCTCGCTCCCCGCATTCTTCAGGGAAATTTCAAACCGGGCTTCTTTGTCGCGCATTTCATCAAGGACATGGGAATCGCGCTGGAAGAAGCCCGACGGATGGATCTTTCGCTGCCCGGTCTGGCGCTGGTCAATCAGCTGTATATTTCACTGGCCGCGCAAGGGGGCGCCCAATCGGGAACACAGGCGCTGGTTAAAGCGCTGGCCCGGTTGTCCGATCTGAATCCCTTTCCGGATCAAAACGAGATCCCCAAAGTCAAGTGATTTAAAAGGATAACGCTGTTTTGCAGAAAAAAAGAGATCCTAAAGATACGGACGAAACCGAAATGGAGGAAACATGTTTGTTAAAACAATACAGCGATTGGCGATATTATTTATTGTTTTCTGCAGTGCGGTGCTGATCGCCCGTCGGGACCGGATCTCCCCCAAACCGGTTTCGTTTTATCGGACCGCCGCGGAAGGAAAAACGATGGGGACTTTTTGGTCCGTCAAGGTTTACGCGCCGAAAGAGGGTTTTGAAAAAGATCTTCGGGAAACAGTGCAAAAAGAGCTTGACCGCATCGACGGTATGATGTCTACTTACAAGTCCGATTCCGAATTGTCAAAATTCAATAAAAGTCAATCGACCGACTGGTTTCCCGTTTCGAAAGATCTTGCGGAAGTCTTTTCCTGCGCGCTCGATGTTTCCCGAAAAACGAATGGCGCTTTTGATATAACCGTTGGTCCGCTGGTTAATATTTGGAAGTTCGGACCGGATAAATCGCCGTTAAAGGAATTTCCTTCTCTCGGGTTGATCAATGAGATCAGAAAGCGGGTCGGATCCAACAATCTTGAAGTCCGACTTGAGCCTGATCCGGCGATTCGAAAAAAGATCCCGTCAATTTATGCGGATCTTTCCGCGGTTGCCAAAGGTTATTCCGTCGATTCCGTTGCGCGAGTTCTTGAACAGACAGGTATTTTCGATTACATGATCGAGGTCGGTGGCGAGATCAGATGCAGCGGCTCAAAATACTCCGAAAAAGGAAATGAACCCTGGGTACTCGGAATCGAACGGCCTAAAATTTCCAACGGCATAGAACAGCCTTTGCATCGAACCGTTGTTATGAATAATCAGTCAATGGCGACCAGCGGCGATTACCGGAATTATCGGCAGATCAGAGATGTTCGCTTTTCGCATATTATTGATCCGCGCACCGGACGGCCCACCGAGATCATTTCAAAAGAAGAGGAGCAGACCGGAATTTATCTCGGATCCGTTTCCGTTATCATGAATACTTGTGTTGAAGCGGATGCCTGGGCCACCGCGTTTTTTGTTCTCGGACCGGAAGAAGGTCTGACAATTGCCGACCGCGAAAATATCGCTGTTTTATTTGTCAGCAGAAAGGGAATTTCCGCCGGTACAAAACTTTTGGAGGTCTCGTCCGGCGCTTTCCAAAAAAATATCCGATCCGAATTTGCGGACTAAATGGTTTTCAGATCTGACATTAAACGAAGATCAATTTAAATTTTCCGCGATATCCGTCGAGAGATTTTGTAACTTGCGGCTCTTTCGGCGTCAGATCGGAACATCAGTAAAAGAAAACCGTTATAAAATTTTGACTTTATTAAAACAAACTCACGACAGGAGCAAACTCAAATGTCCGAAGAAATATCCGTTTATGATTCCGATGGGATCAAGTTTTCGTATCCGTCCAACTGGACGCTTCAGGAAGATGTTCTTGATGATGATACCGATATTATCATGATCACCTGTCCGGACGAAAGTTTCTGGATGCTGGCGGTTTATCCCGGAGATGTTGATCCCGATCAGGCCGCTCAAAATGTTCTCGGCATGATGACCGGTGAATATGAAAATGTCGAAAATTTTCCTGTTAAACGGTATATCAGTGATCGAATTCTTCACGGTTACGAAATGAATTTTTTCTATTTGGATTTGACCAGTACCGCACTTGTTCTTGGTTTTTCCGAAGGTAATCAGACTTATATTGTTTACTGGCAAACCTGCGACCGATTGGCGGTTTCCCAGGAAAGTAATTCCTGCGCCGACGTTTTTGAGGCAATGACAACTTCATTGCTCGATAATTTACAGGACCCTTTAAAAGTCTTCAATCCGGAAACTGTGTTGGATGAAGTTTCGTCCGATTCCGGTCTTGATGACGAAATCGGGTTCAATATGTCTGACCGTCAATAAATTATACCGGTTCCATTATAAATTATCCGGAACGAAGTCGAATAATCTCCCGATTTACGAAGGCAATCGGAAGAGTGGACGGATACTTTCAAATGTTGGCTGCATAATAAAATTTCTCATCAAAAACCTGTCCTGACCCAGTTTCGTAACGATTCTGTTTCAGGACAGAAGTTTATTCTGCTTTACTTTATTCTGTCGTTGTTTAAATTCCCGCCGAATCCGCCAATTGAAGTTGTGACTCCGCTGTTCCTTTTGATGACCAACAGAAGATCAATGGCGGAACCGGACTGTCATTGATCTTCTGATCGTAAAAAAAGGACGAACCTCCGGAATTTTATTTTGTCGGCCTCTTGAAAATGATTTTTGATCTTGTAATAATAAAATAACCGGTGCCCTAATTACCCCGTTCGAACAGAACTGATTTTTAACGTCAGAAGAACTGCGGGCTTAAAAATTTGGCAGTCGGGAAATATAAGGGACCGTATAAACAGTAAATTCGATAAAAGATGGAGAAAATTAAATGCAAAAAGTCGCGACCCAAATGGCCGAATACATTTTTATTTTACTGCTGACGTGTTTAGGCGCGCCGCTTTTCGCGGAAGTACGGCTTTGGCCTGTCCCCAAACAGGAAGCGGTTTCCGATCTTTGGACGGTACAAGTCAATGGAACCGAAACCGGTGTTCTTTCCGCTCGGACCGCGGATGCTCCGTTCGACAAAAATTATGATCATGGGGGACCATATGCGCTTGTTTCTCTTGATGCTGATGAACCGGTTGTCCTTACCTTGAAATCGCTTGAAAAACGATCACTCGACAAACTTCAAATTCGTCCGGCATCATTAAATATAAAGCCCGTAATAAAGGCCGACGGATCAATTGAGATCAAAGTAAACCGAGCCTGTCAGTTCTCCGTTGAACCGGACGGACGGCGGCGTCCCCTGCTGGTCTTTGTCAACGAACCGGAAAAAAATATCCCCCCCAAGGGCGACCCGAACGTGATCTGGTTCGGCCCCGGCATTCATCGGCCTGAAAAGATCGAATTGAAAAGCAATCAGACGCTTTATCTTGAAGCGGGCGCGATTGTTCAGAGCGGTATAAGAGCCAAGGGAGAAAATATTCGGATCTGCGGACGCGGCATGATTGACAATAATCCTTGGCCTTGGCGAAAATGCCCAACCGGAATGGTTCTCAATCTTCTTTCCTGCAAAAATTTGACTGTTGAAGGAATTATGATCCGCGGAGCGGCGCATTGGACGGTCGTTCCGCAAAACTGCGAAGAGGTCATGATCGACAATATTAAGATATGCGGTGGCCGAGTCCAAAACGACGACGGTATCAATCCATGCAATTCAAGAAGAGTTTCGATTAAAAACTGTTTCATAAGAACAGACGACGACTGTATCGCGGTCAAAGGTCTTTATAACGAATTGGGAAACGCGGAAGACATTACCGTTGAACATTGTGTTTTTTGGGGCGACCGCGCCCGAATTGTTCTGCTCGGTCACGAAAGCCGCGCTCCTTATATGCGCCGAATTCTCTTTCGCGACTGCGACGCTGTTCATTCCCGGGGACGAACGTTCGTTTTTGAACCCGGCGAAGAAATGCGGCTCGAAGAGATCCTTTTTGAAAATTTCCGCTTCGAAATGGAAAACTTCCAAAAAGAAAACACTTTTCTGGCGGTTCGACCTGTTATCAATCAATATATGAAGAACAAAGTTCCCGGACATGTTGCCGATATTACCTTTCGCGATTTCAAATTGACCGGGGACAAAGGATCTTATAAAATTCTGGTCGAAGATCATGATCCCGATCATCAATCCGAACGAATAGTTTTGGAAAATATCGATTATTTCGGAGAAAAACTGACGCCGAATTCTGTTCAGCTGGGCAGTAAGAATTGCGCGGGCGTTTCCGTCATTAATCCGGCGGCTGATCCCGACGGATTCAAACGGATCTTTGACGGTCAATCGCTCAAAGGCTGGCATGGAGATCCCGGTTACGTTTGCGAAGACGGAAAAATTGTTATGAAAAAAGGAACGAAAAAGCATTTTTACGCTGATCCTGAATATGCCAATTTTATTCTCCGTCTTGATTATCGTTTTGAACCGGGGGGAAACAGCGGAATCGCGCTTCGCTCACCTTCAACTCAAAAAGACGAACCAGCTTATGTCGCGATGGAAATTCAAGTTCTTGACGACAGTGCCCCCAAACATGAAAAAATAAAACAATGGCAGCATAATGGGTCGCTTTACGGAATCGTTCCTGCCAAACTCGGCTTTTGCAAACCGGCCGGTCAATGGAACCATTATGAAATCACTGTTCAGGATTATTGTATTCGCGTCTGCCTTAATGGTCATGAAATCGTCAAGACCGATCTTGAAAAAAGCGGGTTTACACGGCTTCTTAACAAGCCCGGCGAAACTCTTAAACGGCGATTGGGCCATGTCGGTTTTACAGGACACGGCGACACCAATATTGAATTCAAAAATTTGAGTATTAAAACTCTTGACTGATCTTCTTGCCAAGGAAAATCAAAAAGAGACTCGTTCGGTCAGTATTAATTGACATTAATGTTATTTTATGATAAACTAATAATAAGATAAGAGAGCGTTAATCGATCGGTCGTATGACGCTCTCTTGAATTGATTCCTGTCGGGAAAAGGAGTTTGCCCCGATACTGTTCGGTCTGCTTGAATCTTTTATACTGCCGAAATTTTAATTTTTTCGTTTTACTTTCTGAATTATTTTCGAAATTCGGGAAATTTATTATTTGAAAACGAAAAGATTAAAACAAAAACGGAATAAAATACTTCAGAAAGAATAACAAAACAGCAATAGAATCAAACGCAATAATCTAAAGGGAATTTTTGTTCTGTCAGAAAAACTTTTATCCATGAAAGAGCGTCAATGAGCGAATTACACGAAGAATGCGGCGTTATCGCAGTCTATCATCTTTCCGGAGTCAAAGCTTCACCTCTTTGTCCTCCCCAAGGTCCAACCGAAGTTTCCCGGCTTACTCCCCGAATGCTCCTCGATCTTCAGAATCGCGGTCAACTTTCCGCCGGGATCACGACTTGGTCCCCCAATCGCGGCCAGTTGATTGATACTTACAAGGAAACCGGATCGGTAACGGAAGTCTTTCATCTCAGTCAGCGGGAAGTTTATCATAATTTAATGGCCGAATACGCGGGCCAGGCGGCCATTGGTCATGTTCGTTACGCTGCTCCGGGCCAGGATGATCGAAGTTACGCCCAACCGTTTGAGCGCCATCATATAAAAAAGTATAAATGGTTCAGTTTTGCCTTTAACGGGCAGCTTGCGAATTTTGATCAGCTGAAAAACAATCTTCTTAAAGACAAAAATACTTATCTGGCGCGAGAGAGCGATACTGAAATTCTAATGCATTATATTTGCGCCGCGCTTCGGGACGAAGAAGATCCCGATCTTTTGCGCGTATGTCAAAAACTGACCGATCCTTTGGACGGCGCATACAGTATTGTATTTCTTAATGCGCTTGGCGAAATGTTTGTCGCCCGGGATCCGCTTGGAATGAAGCCGCTCTGTTACGCGTTTGACGGATCTCTTTTTGCCGCCGCCAGCGAAAGTGTTGCTCTTTACAACCTCGGTTTTTCCGCTGAATCGATCAAAAATGTTGAACCGGGCCAAGTCATTATCGTCAATGAAAACGGCATACGTTTTGAACAGTTCCGCGAAAGTCCCCGAACGGCGCACTGTTTCTTTGAATGGGGCTATTTTGCCAATGTCGCCAGTACTCTTGACGGAAAAAGCGTCTATTTGGGCCGTAAACGTCTCGGGGAAGAACTTGCCCGGCTGGAAGATATTCCTCTTGATAAAGACACTATTGTCGTTCCGGTTCCCGACACCAGTAAAGCGGCTGCCGACGGAATGGCTTACGCGCTCGGCATTCCCTGTCAGGAAGGTTTGATTAGAAATCGTTACAGCGGTCGAACTTTCATTGAACACGGTGAATACCGTCGGCGCAAAGCGGAAACGAAATATACCCCGTTGCTGGAAGTATTGGAAGGAAAGAAGATCTTTCTGGTTGAAGACTCAATCGTTCGATCGACGACGATGCGCGTTTTGATTCATCGGCTTCGAACAGTCGGAAAAGCCAAGGAAATTCATGTTCGGGTAGCCTGTCCGCCCATTATTGCGCCCTGTTTTTACGGGATCGATATGCCGACCTATAAAGAATTGTTCGCGACTTCCTTCTTTGTCAAAAGAGGACTTCCGTCCAATGAATGGATCCTGACCGATGAGATCCGCGACGAGATGGCCGCCGATATCGGAGCCGATACTCTGCGCTTCCTTCCGGTTAAATCAATCTCCAAAGCGATTGGAATTCCTGTTCTGCATCTTTGTCAAGCCTGCATTAATGCCGATTATCCGACCGAATGGGGCTGCAAACGCGCTCATGAAGCAATGGAAAAGTATTTCGAAAGCGGCGAAAAATAATCGTTGATTAGTTTGCCCTGTTCGATCCGGCTTAACGTTTCCTTTTCAGTTCGCCGTCAGAAGATCTCCCGATTCACGAAAGCATCGGGAGATCTTCTGACGGCGAAACTTTTTTCTTTGACCGTTTAATCTCGCCACTTCTGCTTGAAGTTCTTCTTTTCTCTGTCTGTTTCGTTTTCCATTGAGAATTTTCGTAATGCCTCAAAAGAACTGCCGGTACATGAAGTCAATCGGCTAAAGATACGGAAATTTTAAGGTGCGGCGATATAAAATACCCGATCTCCAAAGACAATCGGAAGGTCCAAGACGTTTTGGACCGCGATTAAAACCGCGTTTTTATAAGATCATGCTAAAAAGTCCATTAACGTTCAGTAACGATTATGGATCGATCAAAAAATAGGAAAAAAGGATCGCGACCTCTTGAGAAGCGCGATCCCTTTTCATCAGAAAACAGTATTTTTAACTTTGTCCGGTTTAACGCTGTTCCGGCTGTTCCGGTTGGGCAACCGCATGCAGATGGTCTTTATCGATATAAATGACTTCCGAAGCGTCTTTTTTATCGATGGTATAGGGAATCGGCCACCCGACTTTGACCACTTGTTCATAATAAACGGTACATTTATAATGAACATGGTGAACCTGAACAGGACCGACCAACGGGAAGAATCGGGGCGGATCAACATAATCGCCGATCAACTCTTTGGTGATCTTGACGCCGTTGCGGTATCTTGTTTCAAGGAACGGTACTCCGCCATTATTCGGTTTGGCTTTTTCGAGAAGACGAACAACTTCATCATCAGAAGGTTCATCAAGTCCTGCCGGGATTGAATCGGTAATCGGAGGAAGAATCGGGATCTGACCGTATCGGTCTTTTTCAAAAGCCATGTCTTCGTAAGCGCCTTGAAAATAAGGACTTACCGGAATCGGAATGCTCAGCCACCCAACACCGGGACCCGGTACTCCGATACAACCGGCCGCCGTTACACTTAACGAAATCACTGCCAGGATCGCAACAGCACATTTCTTACTAATTTTTTTCATTTTCCATCTTCCTTGACAAAATACTGACTGTTCCTGATAATTGTTTCATTGAAAACCGAAGACTTATCCTCCGGCCTTTCCAATATTCGTCTATCCAATACGGTTCTCTTCAGTAAAAGACCAGAAAAAGATTAAACTTCCTGTATCTTCGGATAAATTGAACTCATTTATTTTCCGGGATCTTATAACTTTTCCCGGTTATATTGGTTAATCGGCATACGATTGCGAAATAAATGACCCTTTTTCCGCTTTATTACCAATTTCCTGCTTCTTTTCTTGACATAATGGATAAAATGAAATAAATAAGATATTATCATTCAGATTAACTGATAAAACGATATTGCCTATATTTAAAAAACAAGGTATTTTTATGAAAACTTACACTTGCTTTATTTTATTCATATTATTCATTGTTTCTCCGTTTGTTTATGCTGAAGATAAACCGAACGTGTTCTCCGCAAAAGCTCAAAGTCAATCGGAATACAATATTAATATAATAAAACGTATTAACTGTTCCAACAGAACGCAATTATATGAATTTAGTAACGGGATGTCGCTCTTTATCAGAAATATCCCTTATTCTTCTTCGGCCAGTATTCGTCTTTTGGTTCGAAAGACCGGAAGCATTAACGAACAGAATTTTTCAGGGACCGGTTTGAGTCATCTCGTCGAGCAGCTCCTGATGTCCGGACGAACCAAGACAAGATCAGTTAAAGACATTCGTCAGGAATTGGGGAGACTTGGTGCGGTCGAACGATCTTTTACCGATTATGAAATGTCGGGATTTTCACTCGATTGCTCCTGCGCGAATCTTCTTGCGGCACTTGATCTCTTGGTCGATCAGATCTGTAATCCGGATTTTAATCAAAATGATTTTGACAATACAAAAACATTTCTGCGTTATGAATTTCCTTTGAGAATGAACAATCGAGACGATATCGGACATGATTTACTTCTTCAAACTTGCTATCTGATTCATCCGATGCGTTATCCGGTTATTGGATATCCTTCACTTTTTGAAACGGTCTCCTTGGACAACGCCGTTCAATTTCATAAAAAACGATACAGCCCCAATAATTTTATTTTTGCCGTTTCCGGTAAACTTGACCCGGATCAAATTCTTAAAACCTTTCAAAAATTGTTTAAAGACAAAGACCGGCGCGCCGATATCGAAATTCCGTTGCAGTATGAACCGAATCAAATCGCCGCCCGATTCGCCGCTAAAGAACTTGAAGGCAATACCTCCGATCTTTATTTCGCCTGGCCGACGGTTACAAGCGCCAACAGAGAAATTTATGCCCTGAAACTTCTGGCGGCCATTCTCGTTGACGGACCCGGAAGTCGGCTGAATCAAAAATACAAAGAAGAAAAACAGTATCTCCGCGCCGTCGAATCGATCTGTCTGAATCCGCAAAATGTTCAAGGTATTTTTACCGTTCACGCCGCCGTTCATCCTGAAGACGCTCAAAGTTTTCGATTGGCTCTTTTGGATGAAGTTGAACAAATAAAATCGGTTCCTGTCTCCAGCGAAGAACTCGTTCGGGCAAGAAAAAAAGTTGAAGCGGATTATTTGCTGAAATATGAAACCTCCGGCGGTCTGCTCGACCGGAAAATGCGTGCCTGGCTTCTAACCGGAAATCCTGATTTCGACGATCAGTTCCTGCGTGAACTTAAAGACGTTACTCCATCCGCGGTTCAATCGGTCGTTCGAAAATTCTTTAGAAATGAACGGCTGTCCGAAGTCTTGATCTGCCCGTTTGGAATGGTTCCCGCCGCTATTGATCCCGTTCAGAAATCGAACGAAGAAAAGTTCTTTACTCCCGCTGTTTCCGCGTACCAGCTCCCTAAAAACGAACTGCGTATTCTGGTCAAACAGATCCCTAATACCGGTTTCGTCAATATTTCGATCTTTATTCTTTCCGGAACTCATTTCGACAATGAAGAAAACGCCGGTCGGGCCGCTCTGCTGGCGAAAATGCTTTGTTCCGGTACCGGATCCCGCGATCGGGCCGATATTACCCGATATTTCGATTCGATCGGAGGTAAACTGAAGATCTCTTCCGCCAGAAATACCATTTCGATCAACGCCGGTGTTCTGAAAGAAGATTATCCGGCAACAATGAAACTGCTGGCCGAATGTCTTGCGAAACCAAATTTTACCGAGGCCGAATTCAATAAGGCGAAAAAGGATCTGCTGGCCGAAGTTCGAGCGCGAAAAGATCGAACGATTGACGAAACACTGGAAATATTCTGTTCAAAACTACCCGAATCGACCCCGCTTCATTTTCTTCCGGAAGGAACGGAACATTCTGTCGGTAAACTCAATCTGAACGATATTAAAGAATTTGCTGCGGGCGTCCTTTCCGCCAATAATTTTGTCGTTGCCGTTTTCGGTGATATTGAAAAAAATCAGGCAGTGGCCGAATTTGAAAAGTCGTTCGGAGAAATGCAAGTTTCGCAGACTTTTCCGAAAATATCTTATAATAGGGCTAATATTATCAATGAATCCGTCGATGTTCATCAGAAAACGCAAAAAACAACCGCGACCGGTCTGATCGCCTGGCCGACAGTCAGTGTCCGGGACGAAAAAGATTTCGCCGCACTATTAATTTTTCAAACTTTTTTGACCGGACAAAGAAACCGGAACGGCGCGCTCTATCGAAGCCTTGTCCGTAAAGGGCAAGTGCGATGGATCCTTTCCGAACAAATGGTTTCGCCTGTTCCGGGCTATTTCTTCATTTATTTCGAAACAATTCCGGAACGCTTGAATTCCGCGGTTAAATCAGTTTTGGCCGAAATAAAAAACATTCGCGAAATTGGGATCAGTTCAGAAGAATTCGATCTGGCCAAACAGGAACTTCTGGCTGCCTTGCCCTTAAAAAATCAGACGCTTGCCCAGCAGGCGCAGCAAGCCGCACTGGATGATCTTTATCTGAATGATTATCGGAAATTCGATTCCTTAAGCGCGCAGGTAAAAGACGTTAAACTGGAGTATATGCTGGAAATCGTTCGTCGGTATACCGATCGGCACAATATTATTATAACAACATCCGATCGCCAGTCACGCTGACCGCTTTCTGTTATGCGGCTCTCTTTTTTTTAAGAGTCTAAAAATTTGATTTAAAGGTGATATACTGCTCTCCTTTTAAATTTTCCGCCATTGCCGCCGATTGACTTTGTGAATCGGCTGCTCTTTTGACGTTATAACAAAAATTTCAACACAGAACCGATATAATATCCGTTTATTTCATCCTGTCAGATCGATTTCAGGATAGGTTCTAAGTCATCAGAACAGTTGGTTTCTGAAATCGGCCGCGGAAAAGATAAAATTTTAAAATGCTTGCAGTATAACTTTTTCCGGATCTGTTTCGAACCGCCGAAAAATTCGAATTATTTTTTCGCGCCTGTTGCAATTTAATTCCGTTCGGAGTAAAATTTTCCTATCCATTTCAACACGAAACAGAACAGGTCCGATGATCTTCTTCCATTGAAAGCGGAAATTCTCTTCCGTAACGGCTTCCGATGCTTTTGGGTAATCGGCTTTTTCTGATGTCGATACGGAAAACAATCGCGATTGAATGAATTTTCGATTGGCGATTGAGATGATTTTATCGGAGAAGATCGTTAAATTCATCGAGAAAGAATTTGATCGTGTCTGTTTCTGTTTCAGTAAAAGTTCAATATTTTAAAAGGGGAGAATAATGAAAAAATTGATTTCATGTGTTTTAATCACCTTGTTTGCCGTCGGATCCATTGCCGCCATTTCGGCTAATGATCTTGTTATTCCGAAAAATAAAAATGAATCATACGGCTATAAAGATTCACCGCAGCAATGGTGGAGCAAATACCGGGTTCACGATCCAAGCCGACCGGTGCCGAAACGGGTTGTTCCCGCGGCAAGAAATTTCGCCGCGGCTCCGTCCGACGCTATTGTTCTTTTTGACGGAAAAAATCTTGACGCCTGGCAGCCGACCAAATGGAAACTGGCGGACGGTGTTGTTGAATGCACAACCGGCGCTTTGGCGACCAAGCAGGATTTCACTAAATTCCAGCTCCATCTTGAATGGAAAGGTCCGAAAAATTTCAAGGGCGATTGGGGCAATAACGGTAATAACGGTATTCTGCTTCAAGGTCTTTACGAAATTCAGGTCTTCAATTCGTTCGAGATCAATAATTATCCCGACGGCGCTTGCGGAGCCGTTTACGGACAAGTTCCGCCGCTGGTCAATGCGACTCTTCCTCCGGGGGAATGGCAGACTTATGACATCTTCTTTACTCCTGCTGTTTGGGAAGGGGACAAACTTGTCAGCAATCCGCGCGTTACTGTCGTTCAGAACGGTGTTATGGTCCAAAACAACCAGGAAATTTACGGCGTAACCGGTCATTTTAATCTGCCGACGAAACATCCGAAAGATCCTAAAGGTCCCATTAAATTCAGCGGTCATAATTGCCCTGTCCAGTTCCGAAATGTCTGGATCCGAAGTTTTGAATAAAATCTTCTGTCCCGATAAATTGAAATTCAATGTCCCTGCGTCAAAGTCGGGACATTGGACGATCTTTTGCGTAATCAATTTTATTCTGCTGATATTTTGACTTTCTCCGCCGATGGATCCTGTGAACCGGTTCTCCTTCTGACTTTGAAACAAACAACAACGCGCAGTCCGCGTATCCGGATTTACGCGAAATCTTCTGGCAATTTATTTCTTTTCCGCGAGAAAGAGAAACTCATAATTGGAATTATTGATCACATTGAGCCAGCGATTGGTCCAGCGCATTTCGGCCATGACGTTTTTTTGGTAATCGATCTTTAACGTTTGCAGAATTCGTGCGCGCTTTTCCAATATTTCAAAAAGCTCTTCCGCGGTTGCCCGGCCCCCTGAACTGTATGATAAAATAAAATAAGGCGTATTGAGAGAAGAGATTAAACGATCAATTGCTTCGACGGCCAGATAACCGCCAGCCGGTGATTTGCGAAATTCTTCAAATACCGATCCTGCCGTTCTGTCAGAAGAATCTGTTCGCCGGGCCGCCGCTCCGAACAGAGCCGGACGGTCGTTGCGGATCACTGTTGTCCAGACATGATAATAAGAGGCGTACCGAACCCGGGACGGCGGCATCTTCTCGTTATTCGATCCGTAAGGAGGGTCAAGGTAAGCCAGATCACATTTCACTTCGGGACAAATTTTAAAAACATCGCCCTGAAGTATCCGGTGACGGTCTGTATTTTTTCGAAGCAGACGCGGAACTTTTAAAAGCATTGTCTTATTCGAGCGCGGTGACCATTTTTTCAAATAAGCCGCGTAATGTCCGATCGTATTATCGACTTCATCAAGAGCCAGAATCAAAGAGGTCAAAAGAACATCCCGATCAACAGGGTCAAGAGCAAGACGGTCGATTTCCGGACGAACAGCGTCGAGCTTTCGGGTATTTTGAAGCTGCCATAACCGCTTGCATCCGTCCGCCTGAACGGAATTTCCTTCCCGGTTCTCTCCGCCATAATGCTCTGTAAACCAGCCGTCCGTACCCGGCAGCGCGTTTAAATGATCAATCAGTTTCTGATAAAATGAATCATCCTTTTCCGCTTTGAGAAAACAGTTCCCGAATACCTTCGACCAGTCCGAAATATCGGAACAGACAACGGACCAGTTCATTTGAACTGCCGCTTGGGAGACTCGGGTCGTTCCGGCGAACGCGTCCCAAAATGACCGAACGGACAGATCTTCAACCAATGAAAATATTGACGAAAGAAGTTTCAGTTTCGAGCCCGCGTATTTTATACCTTGGGTTGAAAAGTCCAAGCCCATTGAAAATCAAATCCAATATATCTGATTGTTCCGCTTCCGAATTCGAACCGAAAAACGATTCGGTTCGAATAAATAAAAACAATAAATGCCTGTTTTAAACAAAAGTAAAACAGCAGTCTGTTCCGGTCTGTCCGAATAAACAATGCAGGATCTGACGCAAAATAAATCCGATCCTTTTTTATGACAAAAAACAGGTCCGATTCTGATCAGGTGAAAGATCCAATGATAGCGGACCGGTCATAAAAATTTCAGAGAACCGTTTGTCTCGGACGAACCGTTAACAGTTCTCTGAAAGATCGGGCTGCAAGGAAACTGTTATTCCCATTTAAGAACGGCACCGGTATCGGCACTGGTTGCCAGTTTGGCGTATTTGGCAAGATAACCGGTTGTGTACCGGGGGTCGGGCGCTTTGAATTTACGGGCCCGTTTTTTCAATTCTTCTTCCGTCAAACGAACGTTGATAGATCGGTTCGGAATATCAATATCGATAATATCGCCGTTTTGGATTAAACCGATCGGACCTTTGGCGGCGGCTTCCGGGCTGATGTGTCCGATGCAGGCGCCGGCTGTTCCGCCGGAGAAACGGCCATCGGTGATCAAGGCGACGGAATCATCAAGTTTGACCCCTTTGATCGCCGCGGTCGGAGCGAGCATTTCCTGCATTCCGGGTCCGCCTTTGGGACCTTCGAAACGAACGACAACAACATCGCCGGCCTTGACTTTGCCGTTGACGATTCCTTCATAAGCTTCCGGTTCCGATTCGAAAACGACCGCCGGTCCGGTATGAACCATCATTTCGGGAAGAACGCCGGCCGCTTTGACAACGGAACCGTTCGGGGCGAGATTTCCGAACAGAATGGCCAATCCCCCCTTTTCGCTGTAAGCTTTTTTGCAGGGACGAATGCAGTCTTTCGGATCGAATTTGAGAGGAAGATCCGCGGTCGTTTTATATTTTCGTCGAACGCTCATTCCCTTGTTGGTACGTTTTCCTCCGGGGGTAACGGCGTAAAGTTCAAGCGCGTTCTGACAGACTTTTCGGCTTCGCAGATCGTATTTATCGATATTTTCACCCAGTGTTTTTCCGGTAACGGTCGGAGCGTTCGTTTTAAGCAGATCGGGCCGTCCGCGCCGCAGTTCACCAAGGATCGTATGAATACCGCCGGCGTTGTGAACGTCTTCGACATGATAAGCGCAACTGGGGGATACTTTGCAGATCGTCGGGGTCAGTTCGCTCAGTTCGTTAAAGCGGCTCAAATTGTAATTCAAACCGGCTTCGCTGGCAATGGCCAGAAGATGCAGAATCGTATTGGAACTTCCGCCCATTGCCATGTCAAGGATCATTGCGTTGTCGATTGAAACGGCATTGATAATATCGCGCGGCAGGATCGGAAATTCCGGATCAATTCGATCTTTGATCTCTTTTTTACTTCCATCTTTCGCTTTGACTTTGCGAAGGAACGTGATCTCTTCAAGCGGAACATCGCTTGCTTTGGCTTCTTCGCGCAATTCCAAAATGGTCACCATTTCAACAATGCGTTTTGCGGCCTGTTCGTAAATCCGGCGCCGTTCATGACTGGTGGCCAGTAAAGTACCGTTGGTCGGAAACGCCATTCCGAGCGCTTCGCAAAGGCAGTTCATGCTGTTAGCGGTGAACATTCCGGAACATGATCCGCAGGTCGGACAGCTCTGCTGCTCAATTGTCCGCAGTTCCGCTTGCGTCAGAATTCCGTTCTGACATCCGGCCGCGGCCGCGAACGTCGAGATCAGATCCAGCGGGTTTCCTTTGGCGTCATGACCGGCTTCCATTGGGCCGCCGCTGGCGAAGATCGTCGGGATATTGCAGCGAACCGCCGCCATCAGCATGCCGGGGACGACCTTGTCGCAGTTCGGGATGCAGATCATGCCGTCGAATTTATGCGCGTTGATCATCGTCTCAACCGCGTCGGCAATAATCTCGCGGCTGGCCAGTGAGTATTTCATTCCGTCGTGACCCATTGCGACTCCGTCGCAAACTCCGATCGTATTGAAAATAAACGGAACGCCGCCCGCTGCCCGAACGCATTTGGCCGCGTATTCCGCAACTTCCTGAAGATGAACGTGACCGGGAATAATATCGACATGACTGCTGACAATCGCGATAAAAGGACGTTTGAAATCGCGGTCTTCAAGACCGCATGCACGAAGAAGACTTCGATGAGGAGCCCGGGAAGCGCCAACTTTCACAATATCTGAACGCATCGTTTAAACCTTTCTGCTAAACCTTTGTTGCAAGCGGTTTCAAATGAAAATTCCTTTTTCTAAAAACCGCTTTCGATTTTTATGCTTTTCGAATCGTTCCCCGATTTTTTTCCGGCCCGTCACAAACTTCGTCCCTTTCGACAGGATCTCAAAAGCTCTTTTTGTCGCGCCGCGGAAACATAAATCAGGCAATTTTCATTATACTAAATTTTATGAATTGTTTCAAGTCTCTGTCTTCACTAATAATTATTTTATTGTAAGGTTTTCCGGACCGGTGACCATCACTGCTGTTTACATGTCTTCTTTTAATATCGATTCGGTAAGGAATTTTCCGTTATAAGGTCAAAAGAACTGTCGATTCACGTAGACAATCGGCGGAAAGAACGGAAAATTTAAAAATAAAAGCAGTATAAAATCGATTCGTTTTGATTTTTAACGTTGGATCGAAATATTCCTAATAGAAATTGGTATAACGGGCGATTTTTAACAGACATTTTTATTTTGCCGTTTTCTTGAGAAACTTTTCGCGAACGGTCTTTTACGGTTTGATTTTTATTTTCACTTCTGTTATAATGATCTTTCCGGAAAACCGTTTCGCGGCAGTGAAACGAAACCGGTATTATTGAAGGAGAGAATGAAAAATGTCAACGCGTTTTGTTTATTTCGATTTGGGAAATATTCTTTTGTATTTCAGCGTTTCCCGACTGCTGCATCAGATGTCGGAAGTAACCGGCGCCAGTGAAGAGGATCTTAAATCAATCATCTTCAGCGAAAAGAAATATCTTGCGCTCGAAAGCGGTGAGATCACTTCCTCGGAGTATTTCAGTCAGATCTGTTCCGATCTCGGCCGACCGGTCGATCCGGAAAAATTTTTGGAAGCGGCCAATAATATTTTTTGGGCCAACGATTCAATAATTCCTGTTATCAAACGTCTGCATAAAACATCGTTTCCGCGAGGAATTTTATCGAATACCGGTCCGCAGCATTGGGAATATGTTCTTAACGCGTTTGCGTTCATCGGCAAGTATTTTCCCCGGCATCGAATCGCAAGTTACGCCGTCCGCTGCATGAAACCGCAAAAGGAGATCTTTGAAATAGCGTTGAAAGAAGCTCAAACGGAACTTCCCGATCTTCGTCCCGACGAAATTTTGTTTACCGACGATTTGGAAGACAACGTTCAGGGCGCCCGTAATTTCGGATTTCAGGCGTTTGTTTATACCGATACTCCCGCCCTGATCCGTGAATTCGCCCAAAGAAATATTCCTCTTCCGGAATCAAAAGAATAACCCGGTTTCGATCCGTTTCATTTTTAACTTGATCCGTTTGCTTTTATTGCAGATTTTTTGATCTGATGTTATACCGTTTTTTCACCCATGTTAAAAGAGTCGATTCAGATCGTCAATCGACGGAAAGACCGGAAAATTTAAAATGAGAACAGTATGCCGATTCCATCATGAATTTTCCGTTATAACGTCAAAAGAACCGCCGATTCACGCAATCAATCGGCGGTGATAACGGAAAATTTAAAATAGAAGCAGTATATAATATAATCCCAAAGGGTCTTTTATGCCGAACGATAAAAATAGTCAAAACGATCTTTCCGAATCTTTCCGAACCGCGGTGCCGAATATTTCTTCGAGCGCGGCGGACGATACGAGAACCGATCTCGCTTTTGAATATCTTGAGCAGCTTCCTTACGAGCCTTATCCCTTTCAGGAGCAGGCGATTCTCGCCTGGTTTGAATCGAAACAGGGTGTTTTGGTATGCGCTCCGACCGGAATGGGCAAGACCGTTGTCGCGGAAGCTGGACTCTTTGAGGCGCTAAAAACCGGTAAAAAAGCCTATTATACAACTCCGTTGATTGCGTTGACTGAACAGAAATACAGGGAAATTCAGGAGTCTGCCGAACGTTGGGGGTTCAGCCGAAACGATGTCGGGCTGGTTACCGGCAACAGGCGCGAGAATCCCGGCGCCAAAATTCTGGTCGTTGTCGCTGAGATCCTTTTCAACCGGATCTTAAGTTCCGATCTGTTCCGTCCTTCCGGTCTTCCCGAGACAAAATCGGTTCAATCCTCAAACGTTACGAACAGTGTTGAAGAACCCCGATTCAATTTCGAGGACGTTTCCGTTGTCGTTATGGATGAATTTCATAACTTTTCCGATCCCGAACGCGGCATTGTTTGGGAATTCTCGCTGGAACTTCTTCCCCCGCAGGTGCGCACGCTTCTGATCTCCGCTACTGTTGGAAACGCTTATGAATTCGTCAGCTGGCTGCGCAATACGGCCCAACGGCGTTTGGATATTATTGAATCGCAGGAACGGAAAGTTCCGCTCGTTTACAATTGGGTCGGGGATAAATTTCTGACGGAACATCTTGAATGGATGCACTCCGGAAATGAAGAGGAACGCTATGTTCCCGCCCTTGTTTTTTGTTTTAACCGAGATGAATGCTGGGATGTCGCCGAACAGATCCGCGGAAGAAACATTATTGATCCGGACCGTCAAAAACAGCTGGCCGATGAACTTGAAAAACATGATTGGACCAAAGGCGCCGGACCGAAACTTCGTCAGCTCCTTTTGCGCGGCGTTGGAGTCCATCATGCGGGTATTCTCCCCAAATACCGCCGGATCGTCGAAGATCTTTTTCAGCGGAAACTTCTTTCGATTACGGTCTGTACCGAAACATTGGCCGCGGGCATTAATCTTCCGGCCCGATCCGTTGTTCTTCCTTCTTTAATGAAAGGTCCGGCGGGCGATAAAAAACAGATCGATTCCAGCAGCGCCCATCAGATCTTCGGACGCGCCGGTCGGCCCCAGTTCGATGACCGGGGGTATGTCTTCGTCCTTGCTCATGAAGACGATGTCCGAATTGCCCGCTTTCGCGAAAAATACGATCAGATCCCCGAGGACACCAAAGATCCGAAATTGCGCGAAGCGAAAAAGAAACTCAAAAAGAAAATGCCGACCCGAAATCCGAACGAACAATATTGGTCGGAAGAAATGTTCAATAAGATCCGAAATTCATCACCGGGAAGTCTAACCAGTCGCGGACCGCTTCCCTGGCGGCTTCTTGCGCACATGATCGAATCGAATTCCGATCTTCAGCCGGTTCGAACGCTTGCCGCGTACCGTCTGATGGGTTACAAACGTCTTTCCGCAATGCAGAAGGATCTCGATTCAATGCTTCTGACGCTTTGGCGTGCCGGATTTATTCGGCTTGAACCCCATCCGAACGAATACGGGATCTTGGGGACCGATGCCGCCAATGAAGAAGAAAAAATCGCTCTTCGTCAAAAGAAAGAGGAACAGCGCAAAAGTCGTCCGTTTGGAGCGGGACTCTTTGATGATGCCGCGTTTGAGATCGATTTTAATTTCGACGATTCCGATTCCCGGTCCGGCGATAATAAAAAGGGAGTCACGGATAACAAAACGTCCGCGAACCTTTTCGGGCAGGGGATTTTTGATTCCGCCGATAAAAAAGCCGACAGCAATAACACCGGTAAAAACGGATCAAGCGTTGTCGGTCAAAACAGTGATATGAGAACAGGGACGGGCAGGGGATCTTCTGACGGATCCAGGACGTTTTCCGAAGGTGATCCGCAGGAAGAAAAAACACCGGAAACTTACAAAGCTCAAAAGGCGTTCGCAACGGATCGGCTTAAAAATCTCGTTCATTTTCGCGGCGTCAATCCGATCTTCGGAACCTTTCTTTTGGAGCAGCTTGGAAGAGCGGACCGGGGGGAACGGATCCAGGCGTTCGAGTCAATTTTGGAAATGCCGGCAACCGCGGCCCGATATGTCCGCGTTCCTGCTCAACGGGAACTTCCGCCCGGAAAACTGGCCCAGGAGGAACTCGACAAGAAACTGCTTGAATACGGCTTGGCGACTATTGACGAGCTGGTTGAAAAATCAGAAGAAGAAAAAGAGGAAGAATGGCGCGAACGGCGGCGACTCGGAAGTTTTGCCGAAGAGCGGGTCTTCGTTATTGACTTCGCTGAAAAACTGCTGCGTCTGTTCGATTACGAGTATCCCGGGGTGCGCGTGAGAACTTCTGCCGTTTGGGCTGCCGGTCCGATTCTGCTTGATTACAACGGCGATTTCAACAAGTTCATTATTGCCAGTCAACTTCAGAAACAGGAAGGTATTATCTTCCGGCATCTTTTGAGACTTATTCTTCTGCTGGAAGAATTTCATGACATGATCCCGGAAGGAACGACAAAATACGAATGGCAGACAGATCTTGAGGAACTCGGACAAATGCTTGTTAATTGCTGCCGAACCGTCGATCCGACCAGTACGGAGGAAACCTTGAAAGTTTCCCAGAGAAAGGAACTCGCCGACACCAACTGACTTTGAGTGTCTGATAAAAATATTATTGATTGACCGATTTAATCAGGAATTTTTCGTTCCGGCGCAAAAAGAACAGTCGAATTATATGATCATTCGGCGGAAAATCTAAAAGGAGACTGTTATAAAATTTTTGAGTTTATCTGGAAAAAGTAATACCCGGGGATAGTTCGCGTTGGATTGGGGATCGGCCGCCGTTCGTTCGGACGAAAGGTTTTCCGCAAGGGGATCTCCCGTTTGCCGGATCTCCTTTTTTGACGGTCAGGACAAAACTCAAAAGAGACAGGTTATTCAAAAATTCAAAATGGATCAGTTTTTCACTATTCCGGATTTTTAAAGTAAAGAATAAAAAGATGAAAGTAAAAATGAAAAAGTCTGTACGTATATTTTCTTTTTTGACCGTATGTTCGATATTATATTTTGTTTTAGCCGGACCGGGAGAATTGGTCCGAGGCGCGCAGGAGATGGAAACACCGATCTTTAAGGCGCGGCATGATCAAAAACAATACGGGGAATTTATGACTCCCCGGAGGATTCCGGGATCTCTGGCTTCGAATGATGTTTGCGTTGAAGGAAATTTTCTTTACGCAACGGGAATAAATCATTTAACGGTTTACGATATAACGAATCCCGGAACGCCCCGGCAGATCGCTCGGATCGGCGGACTCGGTGAATGCCGTCAGATCGAATTTTATAAAAATTGTCTTTATATAACGGCACGAAAAGATGGCATGTATATTGTCGATGTTCATGATCCGGGATCCCCTTATTTGCGCGCTCATTATGATACGATCGAACTTGCGACTGGAATAAAATGCGATAAAGGAATCGCTTATGTCGCGCAGCGTCAGTTCGGTACGGAATTTGTCGATATTTCCGATCCTTCTCATCCGCGGCATTTGGGATTTGTCGTTTCCGGCGAAGCGCAGTCGGCCGATGTTGCCAATGGGATCCTGTATGTCGGAGACTGGGGGACACGGGAACTTTCGATCTTTGATGTCCGCAATCCGAAAAATCCGCGCTGTCTTTCCCGATCCCCTCTTGACGGATTGGGGGACGGCGTTTTCATCAAGGACGAGATCTGTTACGCGGCGACCGGATTGTTTGTTCCCAAGCGTCCGAATAAAA
>CAZZEF010000021.1:32308-37137 GCA_964652875.1 uncultured Planctomycetaceae bacterium | reverse complement strand
TGGGCGCACCGTGAGGTGCGCCTTTTCCGTCTATCTGTGAACCGAATCCACTCTATCCTCACTGTCTACGAGAAACTCGATCTGATACGATCCGATCGTCGTCGGCGTCCAGTAAAACTGGCTGTTGGATGTCATATCCGCGCCACCCGCAGCGATGCCGGGATGCCCGCCGTGACCCATCTCTTCACCGTTGACAAACCACTTGATATTGAATCCGCCGCAATCGGATGTTCCAACGTTACGGATGCCGGAGTCAAAGTAGATCTGCTGCCCTGTGATGACGGAAGCGGAATCGTACAGAATCTCTGTCGGCACAAGATCGGGTAATTTTTCTTCTGGTTGTGTCGCGTTGCCGGACGGCGCGGCCGGGGGCTGCGCCGACGCGTCCTGCACGGACTGCTGTGTGCTCGCTTGAGCCGATTCCTGCGCGCCTTGCGCCTGCCCGGGAGCGGATGTTGTTTCGCCTTCCGGCGGACTTGCGTAGATTTTGATGCAACCAGACAGAAGCATCATTGAAAAAATAGAGACGATCACCATGATTCTGATCCTCATCGCGATTCCTCCTTTTTGCGATCAGAACACGATTTGTCTTCCGTATGGACCTGTTTCGGATGTACAGAATATAACACTGTAACAAATAAATAGCAAACAATTGTAAAATGACAAATATGCAACACGACAGTATCATGTGTCAATCAAATCAAAAGAAGCAAAAGAATTAATGAATCAAATGATTCCATTCTTGCGCTTAAATAGTCACCGCTTTTCAGAAAATGAAGGGATATCTTTGAACAAGCCTTTTCAAATTCTGTAAATTCGATATAATACAATTAATTTATTACAGGAGATCGCAGGAGTGGACCCCTCAAAACTATACGTTGAATACTACGCCAAACTCCACACTGAACGCGCTATGAGGCTCTGGCCGATGCGTCTCGTGAAAAGCGAACGCCCGGACTTCATCACAAAACGCGGCGAAATCGGCATGGAGGTTACGCGCGCAGCCATCGAAGAATGGGCGCAGCAGGAGGCGGACATGAACCGCCACTTTGGCGAAGATATGCCGGGCGAAGCCGTCGAGCAGATCATCCTCTCGGACTGTGACTGTGACGATGCGATCGCCAACGGTGCGGAGGACGGGGAAGAAGAAGGTCTCTTTGAGCTGCCGCGGGATGTGAAGGAGATGCACGTCGGCCGCATCATCGAACGCATTGAGGACAAGACAAAGGCGCTCAAGGAATACCGTCTCTGCCGCGAAAACTGGCTCTATGTCTTCAGCGAAACGACCGGACTGGAACGGGAAGACGTGCAGCGGATACAGACATTCTTTGACGTGCAGGATGGCGCGCGGCTGTTTGACAAGGTGCTGGTCAAGGTCGGCTGTCAATTGTATGTTCTTGTGCGCGGGGAGGAGCTCAGTGAAATTACGCTCCGTTCGCGCTCGATGCTCGCCATGCACCGCAGGGCAAGGCGGCTTGCGATACGGTATGGGAAAAAATGATCCGGGGTTTTAGCGGCAACATTTCACCGAAAAGAAGGGAAACTAGAAAGCTATCGATTTGATCTATGTGTATGAACGCCGAAAAAGCAACCGGCAGATATTGATGGATACCTCTGTCTGCGGTTGCTTTTTTTGCTTGCGGATTTTTAACCCGAAGGAAATCGTTTGGGAAGATGATTCGGATGGCATCGCAATGTGCCCGTATTGCGGGATCGACGCTGTGATTGGCGAAAGTGCTGACCTCTTAATCACGAAACAATTTTTGAAGAGCATGCACGACTATTGGTTTACGGAGAGTGATTAAAGAGAACTTCCTTGCATCGGTATTCCCAGCGCGGGAAGCTCTTGTATTTTTTATTTACTCTGTTATAATATTGAATCCTGATAATGGGCAGGAAGGGATCAGTTTGCCTTCTTTATCTTTCGTTTTCTTTAATCGAAGACGCAAAGGAAGACAAATTCCGCACGAAAAGCCGTTGATGAACGTTTTTTGTCCAACGGAACAGCGGCAAACAGATCTCGTAAAAAATATATTTAGGGACGAATCACTCAAGGAGATTGAAAAGTGTCGCTCAGTGAACGTAAAAAAGAGTTGAACAGCCGCCGTAAACGTCGTCAGAAACTTAATCATATGAAGAGCAAGCTCGCCACCATTGATGCCGCAACCAAGGCCGTTTGGGCCGCTAAACTGCGCAAAATGACGCCCGGGGCCGAAGAACTGATCAAAAATTGGGGTCTTGAATAATACTCGATTTTCCTTTTGTCCGCCTGATCATTTCATTGACGCCAACTCTTTTTAAACGGCGTCAATCATTTTTTATACTGCCGACATTATAAACTTTCCGAATTTGCGTCGATTGACTTCGTAACTCAATTGTTCTTTTGACGTTAAATGGAACTTCTGTAATGAAATTGGTATAACGGATCAGGCTGATCGGTTTCTCTGATTGTGAACAGGTTAAGACCGACAAGAAAAATCAGAATAGGATCCGTTTTTATTGGCGGAGATTCTCCTGTCCTGATTCAATCAATGTGTTCCACCAAAACGACTGACATTAACGCAACCACTGACTTGATCAGCGCTCTTGCCAATGCCGGCGCGGGGTTGGTACGTCTTGCTGTCGACAACCTCAATGACGTTGAAGCTCTTATTGAAATTCGAAAAAAAGTTCCCGTCAATCTTTCCGTCGATCTTCAGGAAAATTATCGGCTGGTGGAACAGGTTGCTCCCTGGGTCGACAAGATCCGGTATAATCCGGGACATCTGCATCATTTCGAACCGGAAATTTCCTGGCAAAAAAAAGTTGAATTTATCGCCAATACCGCCCGAAAATTTGACTGCGCGTTGAGAATCGGTGTTAATTGCGGAAGTATTGATCCCCAGCAGAATAATTGTTCCGTCTCTGATCCTGCCTTCGCAAGCGCTGTTGAACATGCCGATTTTCTCCAGTCGATCGGTTTTGACCGCTTTTGTGTCTCTTTAAAAGATTCCGATCCTGAAAAAGTTATTGATCTGAACAGAAAATTTTCCAAACTTCGACCGCGTGTCCCGTTGCATCTCGGTGTTACGGAAGCCGGGCTGCCCCCGTTTGGAATTCTTAAATCCCGAATGGCAATGGAACCACTTCTCGCGCAAGGGATCGGCGATACCCTCCGCGTCTCGCTAACAGTCGTGAATGAAAAAAAATCAGAAGAAGTTCGCGCCGGGTTCAAAATTCTCGAAAATGTTAAAAATGGAACGATTCTCGACCCCCAAAACGTTGCCCTTCCCCGCCTAAATATCATCAGCTGTCCAAGTTGTTCCCGATCAAACAATCACTCGTTCGTTGAATTGGCTGAACGGATTCGGAACGCTGTTGATTTCGCTCAAGACCTCCCTTTAACAATCGCCGTTATGGGCTGTCGGGTCAACGGACCAGGTGAAACAGACGATGCGGATATCGGTCTTTGGTGCGGCGCAGATCACGTCAATCTGAAAAAAGGAAAAGAAAAAATCGGATCCTTCAGCTTCGACGCTGCTGTTCAAAAAGTAATTGAAATGGTTCGGGAAGATTTGAATTCTTTCAATAAAAACAATTGAAAACCTCTTTTTCCCGAAACTTCAATTCTTGTTATCCCGCTTCTGCTTATCCTTAAAAATCAAAGAAATTCGACGGAAAAAAGTTTATATTGATAAAGAAACTGATCCTTAGTGAGTAAAAAAGACCGGTCTTAAACCGGTCATAAAAATTTATTTCAAATCGTATTCTTGATGAATTTTTCGGTTTGACGTCTAATGAACTGCCGATTTACGAAATCAACCGACGCAAACACGAAAAATTAAAATAATGGCAGTATAAATTCCTGACTTGTCCGTTTCTCAATTCGTTGATCCGCCAAATTTTTCATGACAGACATTGCAAGTCGCCTCCAATGCCGCCGCCGCTTTGTCCAGATCTTCAAATTTTCCTTTTCCTTCTTTGACATTATGGGCATTGGCATTTAAAGTGACCGCTGTCAAATGAAGATCTTCACAATATTTGACCCAAAGATCTTTTTCATTGGGAGCGGCGGTTTCGTCAACATTGACCTTGCTTCCCTGCGCAATTGCGGCCAGAACAGCACTGGCGCCAAAGATCTTTTGAGCATTTTTCCCGCGCAAGAACGTTTTCTCATTGCGTGTCAGCCGTTTGATTTCCGTTGAAAGGGAAGGAAGAGCCTTTTTCATAACCGGAGCAAGATGAGCAACTTTAACCCAAGCCAAACCCGCCAAATCGACTTTCATCTCGAACGATTTATTGACTTCTTCAAGACCGGCGGCCACTTCTTTTAATTCTTTGACGGCACTCAACTTTTGAGTGGCGGTAATAAGCGGGATAATACAGAATTTATACTTGCTGTTTTCCGGGGACATTCCAATCGAAAGCGCGATCAAGGAAAGAGTATTACTGTCCCGATAAAGAGATTCAACCCCATCTTCAAAATTGGGGTTGACTTCAAGATCTTCATAATCCCGTGTCAGTTTGTCTTTGTAAATAAGAAGTTGATCTTCAAGATCAGACATCGGCGGAAATAAAATCGCTTCCGCCGAATAACGGGCATTTGTTTCAGCTAAAAAAAAAACTTCCGAAAACGTGATTCGATCTGTTAAGGGAAGACGTCTTTTTGGTAGCTTCCGCTTTGGCTTTTGCTTCCGCTTCCGCTTTCGCCTTGGCTTCGTTTTCCGCCTTCAATTTGGCAGCGGCTTCCGCTTTGGCTTTTTCTTCGGCAGCTTTCTTGGCGGCTTCGGCCTTCGCTTTTGCTTCCGCTTCCGCTTTCGCCTTGGCTTCGTTTTCCGCCTTCAATTTGG
>CAZZEF010000021.1:7303-32208 GCA_964652875.1 uncultured Planctomycetaceae bacterium | reverse complement strand
CAGCTTTCTTGGCGGCTTCGGCCTTCGCTTTTGCTTCCGCTTCCGCTTTCGCCTTATCTTCAACGATATTTACTTTGGCGGGAACTTGGGGCGCCGGTGCGGAAGCGGTCGTCGCGGCATTCAAATTAAAGGAAAAAGTGGGAACGCTGGCAGTTGTCCCCGCAGCCATCGGAGCAACGGGAGCCATCGGAACGGTACCGGTCGTCGCGGCAGTCATCGGAGCCATCGGAACAGCGCCGGTCGTTGCGGCGGCCATATTGTTTAACGGACCTTTATTTCCGGACTGAGTGGCAAAAATAGCTTCATCAATCGAATCAGATTCTTTTTTTTCTGTAACAACCGGGGTTGTAGACGAATCATCGACAACGACAACATTATCTTTATCGCAACCGCAGAAACCGGCCATTCCGCCGATCAAAAGCGCGAAAAACATACCAAAAGTTTTTTTCATTTCCTCACTCCTTCATTATTTTTTTAGAGTCAATCAGATCTCCGTTTTTTTATCGGACAAAATTGTCAGCGATTTCTCCTGTTACAGGTCCAACAGAGAATATCTGAAACAGACATATAGCTGGATTTTCCAGAATAACTCTTGTTTATTATAACCGATAATTTTATTTTTTTCGAGGGGGATTCTCCTTTTTGCCCGAATTCGAACAAAAAACTTCAAAAAAATTATTAAATTTTCATTTGATCAATAAACTTTTTGATAAATACAATAAATATTTGACAACAAAAATCCCCCTTGAAACGTTTTGTTTTTATTTTACCGTCAAAAAATTTTCGGATTTTTGACAAACAAACAGTAAAATCATTCTTTGGTTATTCATCAGCCTCAATTGGTTTTGAAGGAGCGGTATCGATCAACGATGCCGGATCGGCCGTATAAAGCGCTTCGCGAACCTGATCTTCAATTTCTTTCAGGATATCCGGATTTTCTTTTAGAAAAAGACGGGCTTTTTCTCTTCCTTGTCCGAGCTGCAAATCGCCGTATCGGAACCAGGCTCCGCTTTTAACGACAATTTTTCGAGCAATAGCCAGATCCAGAACATCGCCTTCATAACTGATCCCATCGGCATGCATCATATCAAATTCAGCGCTTCGGAACGGAGGAGCAACCTTGTTTTTTACAACTTTTGCTTTAACTCGTTGTCCGACAACCTCTTCGCCTTCCTTGATCTGTCCGATTCTCCGAACATCAATTCGGCAGGAACAATAAAATTTGAGTGCGCGTCCCCCCGGTGTTGTTTCAGGGGAACCGAACATAACGCCGACTTTTTCACGGATCTGATTGATAAATATAACTGCGGTCTTGCTACGCGCAATTATAGCAGTCAATTTACGCATGGCCTGACTCATTAACCGCGCCTGAAGTCCGACATGAGAATCGCCGATATCGCCTTGCAGTTCTTTTTCCGGAACAAGGGCCGCAACAGAATCGACGACAATAATATCAACGGCATTTGTTTTGATCAGCATTTCAACGATTCGCATCGCTTCTTCGCCGCTGCTCGGCTGGCTCACCAGCAGGGATTCAAGATCGACACCGATTCGTTTGGCCCAACTGGGATCCAGAGCGTGTTCCGCGTCAATAAAAGCGGCAACACCTCCGTTTTTTTGCGCTTGCGCAACGACATGAAGTGTTAATGTTGTCTTACCGCTTGATTCAGGACCAAAAATTTCAATAATCCGCCCCTCCGGAATACCGTGTCCGCCGAGCGCCATGTCCAAAGAAAGCGACCCGGTCGAAATGCCCGACAACGACGGAGTATGATCCAGTCCGAGAGGCATAATTGATCCTTGTCCGAACTGCTTTTCGATCTGATCAAACGCGACTTTCAATTCCGGTTTCTGCGCAAATAAGATATCCATCTTGCTTTGAACCGGTTTTTTCTTTTCATTATTGGATGTTTCCGCTTTTTTTGCCATCTCAATTCCTTTTTTCAAATAATGCGTTAAAACTTTTTATGCTGTAAACCGAAAGGCTTTTCCAAATTGTTTTCTGACTGACACCAGCTGTTTTCTAAATGTCATTTTTTTCTTGACCATTCTCTTCAAAGACTTTGTCGTTTTCGTCGTTTTCCTGTTTTTTTCTGACCGTATCGTCAATAATCCAGGCAAGCCGTCCCAAAAAACGAAGCCAGATAACAGGAAACAAGGTCAATAAAAATGAGAGAATTATCGCGGCTATAAAAGAAGCTCCCGCCAAACTGTCCGATCTTTCGACGAAATTAACTGCGGCCAGGGCCGACCAAAACGATCCTGCCAAAAGAATAAATGAGCCACAATAAAAATAGACCCATTGTTTTCTGTTTAAGTAAAAACTTTTTATTATATCTTTGGTCAAAAGTATGAACATCGCGTCCGCGTTAAAAGTCGAAAGCAGAAAAATCGGCAGCAGAACAAAACAAGCCAGCAGAAGCCCCCAAGCCGGCGAAATCGGTAAAACGGAACAAGCCAAACCTGCAGGTATGGCCGCAATCAGGATCAAAAGGACCAGTCGGCAAAACATACCAATAGCGCCGATCACGCTGAATTCCGGCCATTCATTAAGATCATCGTCCGCGGCCGATGTTCCTTCGAGAACAAAAACCGAATAAGGAAAAGAAAGAATTCCCCAGAAAAAAGCGAGAAAAACAAGTCCCGTCCGACTGAAAATAGAAACGGTCTCTTTCGAATGAGCGATAAGATCGCCCGCAATATCCGTTCGCTGCGCCGTGTTTAACTCTATCATAAAAAACAAAACCAAAAAGATCGGAATAACCGCGGCCGCCGCAATAATAAAAAAATGAATTAAGAACCCAACTTTAACAAACGGATGAAAAAAACGGTCCCAAAACGGATTTTCCGGTAAAGCGGTCCGTTCAAATATTTCATGTTCTTCATCAAAATCGTCTTTGTGACGGTTTCTTCGTTCATACAGATCATCCAACGAGATCGATGATGAATCATTCTTTTTAAAATGGTCCAATTCATTGACTTTTCGTGTTGGTTTCGAATCGGAAGACACTTTTTGCTGACAAGATTTTTGAAATATAACCGGCGGGGGGAGCGGCGATAAAGATTCCTTGACACCGTATATATCCGAACCTGTTTCTGACTTATTCGACAAATCTTCAACCGGAGGCGTCGTTTTCTTTAAATCGGATTTTACCGATCTCCCGACGGGACCTTTTGTTTCTTCTTCCGAATACCAAAGATCCTCCTGACCGTTTTTCTCCAAACCGTCTTCACTATTTTGAGTCTTATTTTGAATTTTATCGCTCATGGTCTTTTTCCGGAATTTTCCGTTTATAAAAGCTTTATACCGATTTTGTTTTAATCTTTCGCCGTAAAGCCCCAATACCGCCCTGACAGGCGAATTCTTTTGAAAAAGAAAACATATTCCAACTGTTTCATTAAATATAATTTATCCTGTCCTCTTTTAAATTTTCCGAAATTCCGCCGAAGGATTTCATGCACCGGCTGCCGAACGAATAATATTCATCTTGGAACAGGAAACAGCTTTAAAAACAGGCTCATTACTTCTCTTTTTCTCACAGATCGCAATTAATTAAACATAAAAATTCAGATGTCCGGGAAATCATCAGCCCTTTGTCAGAATTATAACAAATACCCTCCCAAAAAGCAATCGCAAAATTTTACAATATATTTATTGTCAATTCTTTATCAATAACTTCCGTGTTCTCTTTTTGTCTTTTATCTGTTCGAGCTTCAATTTATTTAAATATTTTTACAATGTTTTCATTTGCTTTTATTGAATTTCAAAATACACGATTTACACCGCCTAAAAAACAGACAGCAATCGTGACGACAAAAACGATTTTGATATTTTTTCTGATTTTTTTAATTATTCTCAAGTTAACGGTCTCAGACTGCCGATAAAAGTATTACAAGGTTTACAGTTCTTTTAAAAAGATCTGCATTATGCTTGATAAGGACAGAACCCGAATTTAATTCTCTTAAATTATTAAATTTTTACCAAAAAAATTATCAAACAAGAGAATTTATCGGTTGTAAATGATTATGGATTCATTTATGTCCTTTTCTGAAATCGTTATTATAAAACGGCTTGGACGAATTTTAAAATATCTGTTTTAGAAAAAACGTATTTTAAACAGCAAAATATTCTATTGTGTTTTCCAACGCAAAGATATTCTTGGTGTATTTCATTACAATCCGAAAATAATGTCCGATTATTTCAGAATTTAAAACAATTTCGACGTATGGGAGTACTTGCTCGCAAAAGCTAAATCTTTATCAATTTTTATTTTTCCGAAATCGAAGCATTGAATCCGCAAAAATTTTTCTGTGTTTTGATCCATTCCGAAGCGGGAAAGATCAAAAACTCAGAAAACCGGGGGTTGTTTTGCTTTACAGGAATTGTAACGGATAAAAGTTTGTTCGCGGATCAACGAAAAAGAATCCGTCTGCGGATTTGTGTCTGTTTTGATAAAATTTTGTGACGGTACACAAACACAAAGGTGTTCTTACGCCGAAAACAGGGAAGGCATCACCAAATACTCTTCTTTCTTTTGCGTGATCAGAAAAGAAGTATTTGAATCTGTCAGGGAGGAATTCATGGCAACTGCAGTTGCGAATAGCGACGACGTAACGATTCTTTGGGACGATTTCATCAAGGATCGAAGTAATCAAGATTTACGTAACAGACTGATAGAACGTTACTTGCCGCTCGTTCAATACCATGGGGAACGCGTCTGGGCACGTCTTCCCAATGAGGTGGAGCAGGACGACCTTGTTTCTGCAGGTATTTTTGGTCTTATGGACGCTATAGACGCCTATGACCCGTCACGCGGAGTTAAATTCGAGACCTATTGCGTCGCGAGAATCCGCGGAGCGATGCTCGATGAATTGAGAAATATGGACTGGGTTCCGCGTCTTGTCCGATCAAGGGCAAGAAAATTATCCGAAGCCAATAAAGATCTTTTTGACAAATTGGGAAGAGCCCCGTCAGAAAAAGAACTGGCCGAGTATCTGAACATGAGTAAAGAAGAAATCGAACGGCTTCTTAACGACGCCAATGCGGTAAGCCTCGTCAGTCTGAATAAAAAATGGTACGAAACAGACGGATCAAAAGATATTTCGGAAATTGATCTTATTGAAGATCAACGCGGCGACGATCCGTCAAAAAGAATCCAGAAATCAGACATTATGAAATTGGTCACCAAAGGACTCACCCGAAATGAACGCCTTATTATTATCCTCTATTATTACGAAGAAATGACGATGAAGGAAGTCGGTATGACACTTGATCTGAGCGAAAGCCGGGTCAGTCAAATGCACAGCAGCATTGTCAGCCGCCTTCAACAGCAGCTCAGCGAACGACGGCCTGAATTCGTTTAGTTTTGCACCGCACAAACCTGCCTCAAGCATCCTTGAAACTCCAAATACAGCTAACGTTTCGACAGCCTGAAGTATATTATTTACTTGCAGGTCAAACCTGAAGTATTCCAATTTTTATACTGCACTCCTTTTAAATTTTCCGTCCTTTTCGCCGATTGATTATGCGAATCGGCTGTTCTTTAACATCGGAACGGAAAATCAATAAAAGAATCGGTATTTTTTGAAAAATTCGTTTAGGGAAATAACCGATCCTTTCGATTAAATTTTCCGAATCATGACCGGAAAATTTCCGGTTCGCCAAAATAATCAAACGGAACAGAATATCCGTTGTCCGTCAAGAAGGATCTCTATTAAAAAATCACGGAATTGCAGTGATTGATAAAAACGGCCGCTTTTATTGAAAAGGCGGCCGTTTTTCGTTACTTAAAATTTAAAATTTGCTATTATACGATCTGCTTTTTTAATTTTTCAAGTTCTATTCCTGCTGTCCAAACTTTTTATACTGTTTTTATTTTAAATTTTCCGTCATCACTGCCGATCGACCGCGTGAATCGGCTGTTCTTTTGACGTTATAACGGAAAAATCATGAAGGAACCGGTATATTGCCTTTCCGTTTCATCCGCAGTCGTCAGATCAGACTCAAACGATGCCGCGTAATTTAAACTGTTTAATTTTATTGTAAATGGTTTTTTCGCTGACTCCAAGTTTTCTGGCCGACTGCGCCCGGTTGCCTCCGCAGGCGTTAATGGTTTCAATGATCGCCCGACGTTCGATTTCCGCCATCGTCAGACCGGCAAGCCCCATCGCTCCGTCCGCGGACCGATTGTCCTGAATCATCGTATCGAACGAAATATCATTTTCAGTAATAACCGTGTCGGGCGCGGTTTCAACCGCTTTTTGTAAAACAGATTCAAGCTCTCTTATATTGCAAGGCCATGAATACTGACGAAGTTTGTTAACGGCGGAAGTTGAAAGGATCGAAAGGTTCCGATGCGCCGCCCGGGCGATCTTTGCAAGGATCTCTCGGGCTAGTGCCGGAATGTCTTCCGTCCGGTCGCGCAGGGCAGGGGAATTAAGTGTCAACGCGTTAAGACGAAAATAAAGTTCATCCCGAAATCGGCCTTGAACACAGGCAATCGCCAAATCACTGCTGGTCGAGGCAATTATTCTCGTATCGATCCGGCGCGGTTCATTCGATCCTATTCTTGTGATCGTTTTATCCTGTAAAAACTGAAAGATCTTCTTTTGAAGAATGGGAGACAACGCTTCAATATGATCAAGGAAAATGGTCCCCCGATGCGCCAGTTCCATTCTACCGGGGCGGTCCGTATTTATTTCAGGAAAGACGCCGCGGGCAACTCCAAAAAGATCCGCTTCAAGAACATCCTGCGGAAGTGCGTTGCAGGACACAACCAAAAACGGATAACGTCCGCGCGAACCCGCCTGATGGATCTGCTGAGCAATTGTACTCTTTCCCGTTCCGCGTTCCCCTGAGATCAAGATCGTATTGTCCAGCCGGGCAAACGCTTCGATCTGCTTGCGGAGCGTTTGAATGACCGCCGAATTACCGACTATCGCCGATGGCATGACAGGCGACCCGATCGTTTGACGAAGTGATCTGTTTTCCCGAATGCAACGGCTGACTTTCATCGCCTGACGAACCGTCTGAAGAAGCTGCTGACGTTCACACGGTTTTATAATGCAGGCGAACACAAAACGCATCATTCTCTTTCTTGTTTCCGCGTCGGCGGAAGGTTCATCCATGCAGACAATCGGAAGATCAGGATATTTTTCGGTCAGCTGCCGACAAAACTGTTCCTTGTTGCCGAATGTCGCGGAATCGATCAGGAAAGCGGAAACCTCTTCTCCGATTTTTTCAGGGAAATTTGTTCCCGGGTTATCCGCAAGTTTTATGTTCTCCGCTTCGAGAAAACGAATCATCGCCGATCTGGACGCGGGATCAGAACAAAACAGCATTACCGTTTCCTGCGGCGCGTGTCCCTGCATTCTGCTTTCATTTCTTAATACTTGGGGAATGCCGCTACTGCCGGCAACGGAGAAACCGGCGCTTTCCGTCCGGACCGCCTCTTCGTTTTCCGCATCATATGCTTTGGTCTCCACCGCTTGACCGGAAAGATATTGTTCACGGTTTCCTGAAATCGCTTCCGGATAATAAGACAGATTCATATTTCACCTCTTCCTTGTTTTCGTGTTCCTTGAATGATGACCGCGCAATTATTTTTCGATCGTTCGCTGACATAAATTATTTTTTTCAGTTCAATCGAATTTTATACTCACCGTATTTGATATTTTTCGCAAATTCTTCCGTGAACATTATGTCCCCGATCTGTTTTCTGCGATTCTGCAAAAATCAAGTGAAACGGTTCGTTCGTTAACTGCCGGATGACTGAAGTTGTTCCGGTGTCTTTTTCTATCGTCCTGAAAGAACATCCTTTTTCAAAAAAAACGCCGGTTTGTGTAATGATTATCGGCTTCAGTAATTTATCCCGGAAAGTTCTCCGAAAATACCCGCGAAAAAAAGATCTCTTTTTTGAACGTTCATAAAATTCGCAAATACGTCCGGGAGGCGTTTCCTTAATCAGGGATTCTGTTCCGATTTCGCACTATCCTAACAGAAAATTTCCCCGTTCGAAAGAGTGTTTTTTATCTGTAAAAAGGTATTTGTAAAACTTCCCTGTTTTTTGAAATTTTTATAGAGTTGCTCAAAAGGACTTTCGTTTTTTCAGAAAAATTTTCCCGGTATTATTTTCACTTTCTGCAAATTTTCAAGTTTCAGTTTCTTTTATGATTTTCTCTTCAGTTTCATCTCTTATTGGACGTTCTTATCAAATAAGAGATCAAGTCTGTTCATACGTCGTACTCCTGAAAGATTCCGTTCGCGCTTTTTTATCGTTCCTGCATCATAAAAAGCCGACCCGTAACATCAGCAGTCTGCCGAATATCAATCAAAAAACACAAATACACTTCCCGAAGAGGTCACATATGGCCAAGAAAATTCTTCTTGAAATCGACTTGAAAAATAAAAACAGCGTATCTGCCAAAGTCAAAAAGAAGAAGCAAACTCCCAAAGAAACAGAAAAAGAACCGGACGAAAACAAAACGGAATCCGCCTGTTATTTCAGACGTATCATGATATTTGTCGTTATCGCCGCCTGTGTTTTCTGTATTATTAGAAACAGCAGTCTGTCAAACAGTATCTCCCAATCCTTCTTCAATTTCGATGCAGCGCGAAAAAAAGATCCGGAGGACAGCAGTTTCCGGTCCGGCAATGTCTTCACTCCCGGTCCGGACGGTAAAAATTATTATTCGGAAACTTTACCGTCCAGTGAATCTTATTACTTGAATAATATTTCAAATAATAAGGACAAAGAAAATATTTTGAACGGTAAAAAATACAACAGAGAAAATACGGCGCAAGACATCTTGCCGGAAAAGCTTAAAATTATCCGTCTCGTCTCTTGGAATCTTTACCCTTTGGACTTCGCAAAAATCACCGATCCTGAAAACATGGCCCGTATCGCTGAATTATTTTCGAAATTCGATCTTATCGCTGTTCAAGGAATTAAGGCCAAAAATCTTTCCGTTTCAAACACGATTCTTTATTTGCTTGAAAAAAACGGACTGCGTTACGACTGTGTTATCGCGGCCCCATCGCCGGAAGCGGAATCGCAAACAGCCTTTTTTTACAACAGAAACAGTATCGGTGTCGATAGAGAAACGATCCGAAATTACTCGTCGGGCGGACGCTGGTGTTCGGAAATACTCTGTGCATCTTTCCGAACCGCGCAGGCTCCACCGGAAAAGGCTTTTACTTTCACCTTGATCAATATTGATCTGACCGGGACCTCAAAATATTCCGACCGCGACTGTCTTTTTGATCTTTATCGAAACATACGGGATACCGGCGGACGAAATGGTATTGCGGAAGACGACGTTATTTTGATCGGCAGCTTTAATGTCCCCGCCAGCCGATTGGGGGCGCTGGGGCAAGCCGCCAACCTGGCCGCTGTTCATTTTGACAAGCCGACAACCATTAACGGTGAACCCTTTGACAATATTCTTTTCGATTCCCGCGCTGTTACGGAATATATGGAGCGGTTCGGTATTGTCGATCTTGAACATTATTTTAAAATATCTCCGGAAGAAGCTCGAACTCTTTCAGAACATCGGCCGATCTGGGCTGATTTTTCAATTTATGAAAATTCGCAATGCCCCTTTTGTTCGAAAGGATCAATAAAAAATTTTTAATCCTTTCGATCCGGAAAAGGATTTCTTTTCATAATACCTTAACGTTTCGGGAATATTTTGTATAATAAACAAATATTGAAGAATTCGTTTTTATTTTTTCTTTATTGAACTGGAAAGCCTGTTATCACCGGTTTATATTTACGACGGCTTTGTTTCATTGCGCCGCTTACAAACGGCGTCAGAAGGATTACCGATGAGCATCTATGACAGAGATTATTACCGCGAAGAAAAAAAATGGAACCGTCCGGCCCACGTAAACAGACGCCCTGTTTCGATCGTCTTTATTTTGATTTCCGTTAATATCGTTTTGTTTCTGCTCAACGCCTTTCTTTTTCCTTCAACCAACAGTCTTACCTCCGCGCTCTATATGACCGGCGATACGCTTGCCTCGCCCAGTCAATGGTATCGACTTCTTACTTACGGTTTCGTGCATAGTCCGCAGGATCTGATGCATATCGTCGGCAATATGATCGCTCTTGGTTTCTTCGGAAGAGCCATTGAACAGAAATACGGGCACCGGGAATTTCTATTCTTTTATTTAACGGCTGTTTTTTGCGGCGGTCTGCTTTGGGGTATTCTTAACTTCAATCACGAGATCCCCATGCTCGGCGCCTCGGGAGCCATTACCGCCATTTTGATCCTCTTCGCAATTAATTTTCCCAATGTGACTGTTCTGCTGTTTTTCTTCCTTCCAATACCGGCCTGGCTGCTGGGAATCGGATATATTCTTTACGATCTGTTGGGCGCCTCTTCCGGAAAAGGAAACATCGCTCATGAAGTTCATCTCGCCGGAGCCGCGTTTGCCGTTGCCTATTATTTCGGAAAAATCCGACTGGACCGTTATTATTCCTTATTATGGCCCGGATCCTTTTTTAAAAAACTGTCACAAAAAATAAGAGAAAAAAAACTTCGTGTCCGCTGCGAAAATATTTTAAGTCAAAATACTGCTGAAAAAACAAAAAAAACGGATCCACTGGATGATGAAGTCGATCAAATTCTTCGGAAAATAAATACGGACGGCTGGGCCAGTTTATCGCAGCAGGAACATGACCTTCTCCTGCGCGCCAGTGAAAAAAAACGTCAAAAAAAATAAAAAAACGTTCGCCGATAATTCTGTTCGAATTCCGCTTTTAAATATTTCCGGCAAGAATCAAATTTAAGCTGGTTTCACTGCCGACAGCTCAGCGCAAAACCGGATCCGACATCATTATTTATTTCCGGCAAGTCTGAACCAATCCATTTTTTCAATCATTATTAATTTTAAAAAAGGCGGCCAATGACCCCGGAAGAAGATGAAATTTTCATGCGCGCCGCACTGGAAGAAGCCGCACTTGCTTTTCAGGAAGGAGAAGTTCCCATTGGAGCGGTCGCCGTTCACGATGGAGTAATCATTGCCCGAAATCATAATCGAAAAGAACAGCTTAATAATCCCTGCGCTCACGCGGAAATACTGGTTATTCAGGAAGCCTGCCAATTCTTTCCTTCCTGGCGGCTTGAAAACACTACCCTTTATGTTACCTTGGAACCTTGCCCTATGTGCGCGGGCGCTATTTGGCAAAGCCGAATCGTCCGGCTTGTTTTCGGAACAAAAGATTACAAAGCGGGCGCGGTCCGCTCCTTGTTCCAGCTTCTGAGCGATCCTCGTCTGAATCATCAGACAGAAATTACTGAAGGTGTTCTTTTGGAAGATTGCCGACTCCTGCTCCAGCAATTTTTTCAGGAACGGCGAAAAGAAGGAAAAAAATAAAATTCAGCTTGTTAAACTTGATTATTTTATTAAAAGGAGTATAATCCAAACATAATAATTTACTAATAATATTTATTTTATCCATATTATCCCCAGGACAATTTCAGAATGAACAGAGAGCCGTCAATTCATGAAGAAAAGAAGCTTTCAAGCATAAAGCCGAATCATTCGGATCTTGGTCAGGAACTCTATTTTTCACTTCACGCGATCGATCTTTTTACCCTTTTTTTACCCGTTCTTGCTTCCTGCGGATTCATTTCAGTAAATTTTCTGCGTTTCCCCTGTCTTGAAAAAATCAGTTTATTATTGGTCTCGGGAACAATCGCTTTTTCACTTCTTCTTTTCGTTCTTTCGGTTTTCAGCGTTGAAATGAAAGAAACGATAAAAGAAACTCCTTGCTATCCCGACGAGATCCGCCTTGCGCAATTGGTCAAAACAAGAATTTTTCTCTGCGGACTGCCGCTTTGTCTTCTGTCTATTTTTGGACTCTTCAAAAATTTTGAAACAATCGGAAAATTTTCCCTTGCGATACTTGTTTATATTCTTGGCTGTCTGATCCTTCATCGTTTAGCCGATCAATTTTGCGACGGCGTTTTTCATAATTATATTCTTTTTTTGAATGATCGAAAGCTGGAAACGGAAGATCCCTGTTTTGGCAGCGATGACATAAGAAATATCAATGAAGATCTTTACGCGTCTTATGAAATGTATCTTCGTCAGCATCAATTGGATAAAATAACAGATCCGCTGATGACTGACGCGGACACCTCCCAACCGCAGGACAGAAACAATTTTTTGGAACATCTTGAAAATAAAATTCCTGATAATCCGTCATGCGAAAATTCTGAACCGGCGGATTCGCAAAGCCTGCCGAATCATTTCCATTCATTAACTTCAAACGAACCATTGAATTTACAGAATTCGGAACAGTCTGATTTCGAAAAATCACGGGACTCCCTTTTGAAACCGAATGGATCTTCTTCCCAAACGACAAAAACAGTGTTAGAAGAAGATCCAACTGAAGAAAACGAGATCGATTGGGAAGCGGAAGAACTGCTTGACAACCAAGTCAATGATGATATTTGTCAGCAGCAAAATTGGGTAATCGAACAGGAAAACCGAATTCGAATCGAGGGCTGGATCATAATTTTTTCTCAAGGAGAACCTGCGGAGCATCGGACGGTTCACTTGAGCTTCTGTCCGCCGTTCGAAAAGACTCCTGAATTTCATTTGGAGCAGATCTCCGGAGATCCGGTTCAATTGACCGCGACCCGGGTTTTCCCGTTCGGGGCACGCTTTGAGATCAAACGCCATTACTCGGAAGGCGCTGAACCGGTCCGATTCTGTTATTTCGCGTCAGCAAAAGTATTATAGACGATCATTTCTGTTTTTTGATCGTCATTTTGAAAAGAAACACAAAAATATTTCTCTGTAATAAAACGGGAATATAAATTCTCCCGGTGTACTTCTCTAAAATTTCAAGTCCGGCGATATAAAAAATTCAAATACGAACCGGAATTCCCTGATCAGCCATTATTTTTTTGACTTGGGCAATCGAATATTCGTTGAAATGGAAGATACTGGCGGCAAGAACAGCCTGTGCGCCCCCTTTGAGAACAGCGTCAACCAAATGCTGCGGATTGCCAGCTCCTCCGCTTGCGACGACCGGAATCGAAACCGCATCGGAAACCGCTTTTGTTATTTCGAGATCATAACCGTCTTTAGTGCCGTCGGCGTCCATACTGGTAAGAACAATTTCACCGGCTCCGCGGCTTTCGACCTCTTTGGCCCATTCGACCGCCTCGCGTCCGGTTCCAACGCGTCCGCCATTAATAAAGACTTCTCTAAATTCATGTCCGTCTTTCATAACTCGTTTCGGATCAATATTAACCGTTATGCACTGGCTTCCAAAACGTCGGGCGGATTCATTGATCAGATTGGGATTTTTAATGGCCGCCGAATTAATTGAAACTTTATCCGCTCCGGCATTAAGAAGAGCGCGAATATCGTCGATCGAACGAATTCCCCCTCCGACGGTCAACGGCATAAAGATCACCTCTGCGGTTCGCTTGACGACATCAAGAATAATTCCCCGATGTTCATAACTTGCCGTTATATCAAGGAAAACAAGCTCATCCGCCCCTTCTTCCTCATATCGGCAGGCGATTTCGACGGGATCTCCCGCATCGCGCAAATGAAGAAAATTCGTTCCTTTAACGACACGGCCCCGATTGACATCAAGACACGGAATAATTCTTTTCGCAAGCATATAAAGCCAATATCAGGAGACAGCGCTCCTCTTCAGATAGTCAAAGAAAAAATTAATAACTCTCAAATTCATTCCAATAATTCCGGCCAGATCCTTTTTTCCGCGGCACAGATCCAGTTTTTTCTCAAATTTATCAATTTGAGTCCGGTCAAAAGCGGGATTTTTCATTATAACCGCTTCTTCTATTTCGTGACGATATTTATCAACCGCTTCAGCGAAGACAGGGGAAAGCGTAATTTTTGTATGGACATAAGGGCCTTTCCCCATCGGCTCGATTTTTAGATCTTCCTGCTCCGGAATTAAAGAATGCCGGGCAAGGAAAAAGAACAGTCCCCATAAAATCGCGGCAATTACAGAAGCAATACCCGCATAAAGAATATTATTGTTTATTTTCATAAAGAACAGGAAAATCGCGATAATAGTTGAAGCGAGTGCCAATGGCAGATCAATCATCGAAGAAATCGGGAATGGCGGCCGTTTTTTATAAACTCCAAAGCCTTCCTTTTTTTCATTCGCGTCCGGCACCCCAATGATTTTAACAACCGTCACGGTCGTATTATCAGGGCCGCCGCGCAAATTGGCAAGATTAATGAGCGCGTTGGACGCTTCTTCCGGGGCAAGTAACCCGATAATTTGCGCCATTTCATCATCGTTGACCTGACCGGAAAGACCATCAGTACACATTAAAAATGTATCGCCTATTTCGCAGGGAAAAGGACCTTCAAGATCGACTTCAAGATTTTCGGTTGGTCCGAGTGATCTTGTTATGACGTTTTTAGGAACATTGGCGGTGTCCTTGGCAGACAATTTTCCCAACCGCTGTAGTTCCCAAAGGAGACTGTGATCGAACGTCATCTGTTCCATCAAACCATGCCGAAGCCGGTAAATTCGACTGTCTCCGACATGCGCGATAAAAGCCCCCTGCGGAAGGATCAAAAGAGAAATACAAGTTGTTCCCATTCCTTTAAACGCAGCTTCATCCTGACCGCGTTTTTTAATGCAGTCATGCGCATCCAGAACAGCAGCGTGAATGGCGTCATAAGGAGCTTCTTTTTCCCGTTTCAGATAACTTTGCGCGACCGTGTCAACCGCAAGACGACTGGCCAATTCGCCTGCGGCATGAGCTCCCATTCCATCGGCAACAACAAATAAATGACCGCGGTCATTAAATAACCGCGACGTTGCCGCTGGAACGCTTTTATAAGAATCCTGGTTGTTCGTTCTTCTCATCCCGATATCTGACCGGGACGAATATTGAAGTGACTGGCTCCACCAGATTTCTTGTTCGTTTTCGGAATTTGACACTTTGGAATACCGCGATATATCTTTTAAAATTTTTATTTAATCATCTTTTCTTATTTGACATCTGCCGAACAAATAAAATTTATACTTAATTTCTTATTTTAAACAATGGACACCTAATTTTACCGTATAAACAGAAATCTTGTTAACGGTAAAATTACAAACAAAATAAAAAGATCAATATTAATTAATTTTGACAATTTTTATTCTTTTGTCAATACCAATTAATTTTATCCATTACTATTTTACTATTATACATTCTGTTTTAAAAAACAAATATAAAAAACTGTAATTACAAGAAAAAAAACAAAAGATAAGCAGATAAAAGCCGATTTTTTACTCTCTCTTTTCAAATTTACCGATTCTTTTTTTAAATCATATAAAATTTGACGCCATTGTTCCAATTGACGAGTCGTCGGTTGACCAATTAATGAAAGAGTTACACATCCAAAAAATTTCGATTCCTGTAATAATAAATAGATCTCTTCTGACATTTTCGCGATTTTATTGTCCGCACTGATCTCAATTTGATCTTTTTCAGCAACGGCCGATAAAATTTCAATTACTTTGGTCCGGTCGGCATTATAAAAAACCCCCCAACTGTTCGCGTTGGAAACAATCAGAAAAGCAACCAAAAAATAAAAGAGAACCAAAACAGGCCAGATCCCCGATCCCCAAAACATTAATGCGTTGATCGGAACAAGAAACATAATCGGACCAATAAAGATCATTCCGGCTATTCCAAACAGAAGAAGCGCCCGATCCTGAATACCCGATAAAAGTACCGAATGTGACCTGCCGCAAATGCAGGCCATGATCAGAAAATAAATAATAAGAGGAACAATACTGATGATCATAAGATAATTTCGCTATTAAAAAATTTGACTGCCGGATTTTTACTTCCGACAGTCTTGAATTCGGCTTTGGGGGATACTAACTATAATAGCCAAAATAATTTATAAAATTTCCGACATTTCGATTCCTGAATAAAATATAAATCAACTAAATAAAAAAAGGAATCATCGAGAAAATTTATATTCAAACATTAATCATAGCTCAAGCGGAAATAAATAATAAGCAATCTCTCCACCATTGACGACGTGTTTTTCTCATAGATCTTCTCCTCTCTTTGTTTTTTCAGCAGATGCTTACGCTTTTGAATCGATTTTAAAAAATTTTCTCAAAAACATATAAACAAAAAGACCGTTGGGGTGTACCAACGGTCTCTTCTACTATAAAAAATTCAGTACTACTTGGGTCTTTGTAATAACATCATCCATAATGTTTTTATTTTCTCTTGCAGAAATTCCTTCAAAAAAGAACGTAATCTGTTTATTCTTTTTTTCCAATAAATTTTCAAATGATTTGCTGGAAAGTCCAAGTTCAAACATTCGATTGCCCATTTAAAAAATTTTTCCGGAATACAGAGAAAACACTCGCTACATTTTTTAACTATACTCTAAAAAAGCATTTCTGCAAGGGGAATAGCCACAATTTTGAGTATTTTTGCCCCATTGTGGAAAATTTTTCAGATTAGCTTACTTATCTTTTACATTTATAATGATTTAGAAACGATATAATTTAAAAATTACAACATAACGGCCGGAAATTTTACCTGTTTGTTTCTTTTTTACAAAATTTTTTTATGCGGAAACAGATCCTATTCAATAATTTGGATATTATCACGATGAATAACCTCTTCATAGGGACAAAATCCGAGTATTTCCGAGATTTCATTGCTCTTTTTACCGCATAAAAGCGCAAGATCCTTCCAACTGTAATTACAAAGGCCCCGGGCAACTTCCGTTCCTGACGTGTTGACCACCGAAACGACATCGCCTTTTTCAAAGCGGCCGGAACTTCGAATAATTCCAACCGGCAAAAGACTTTTTCCTTTGCGCAGAAGAGCGTCCGCCGCACCGGAATCGATCGCAAGTGTTCCTTTGGGGGTAACCGCGAAACCGATCCATTTTTTTCGGGACGGAAGGACTTTTCGCGGGAAAAAAACGGTGCCGAATTCGTATCCGCCGTATATTTTTTTTAGAATATCGTCATCGTCGCCATTGGCGATAATAACACTGCCGCCGGAAGAGGTTACCATTTTTGCCGCTTTTAATTTACTCGACATTCCTCCTTTGCTGCGTTTGGATTTTTTTTCAGCGGCCATACTCATCAGATCCGCGCTCCAGTGATCTATCACCGGTATCAAACGCGATTCCGGCAAACTCGGATCGCCATCATAAAGTCCGTCAACATCGGTTAAAAGGATCAAAAGAGGCTCGGAAAACAAGTTGGCCACCAAGGCCGCAAGACGATCATTATCGCCAAAGGTCGAACTCAGTTCATCAACACTAATCGTATCATTTTCGTTAACAACAGGCATCGCCCCGAAATTCAAAAGCGAAATAAAGGTATTTCGGGCATTGAGATAATGCTGACGTCGGGAAAGATCGTCCGCGGTCAATAAAACCTGCCCCGGAACGACGCCGTAAGGAACCATTGCTTCCTCATAGGTCTGAATAAGCTTGCTTTGACCAACTGCCGCAACCGCTTGAAGTTGCGGATGTTCCGTCGGACGATCCTTCATCCCAAGCAGCCCCATTCCTGCCCCGACCGCGCCGGAACTGACCAATATAACCTTCTTCTGATGCGAACGAATGAAACAAAGTCCTTCAACCAGCTTGTCGATCCGCTGGCGATTCAAACTGCCGTCCGATTTCGTCAAGACATTTGTCCCGACTTTTACAACAATGACTCTGGACGTCCAGACTATTTCCTGTCTGCTCAAACTGATCATAATTCACTCTTCTTCAAAGAAGGATCTTTTCAACGAAAATTCTAAAAAACCGCCTGCTGGCATTCGAAAAATCGGAAAACAAACAGAACAAGCCGCTTCTTCCGTCTTTTTTAATACTGTCTCTAAAAATATTACATTAATATTATAATTTATTGTATAAAAACAATATCTGCTCAATATTATCTTTCTTTCCGGTCCTGTCAACCCCGATTTATTCTCTTTCCCGATTCTCTTTCCTTATTATTTACTATTTACTAATTTACAAAAAAGAGTAAAATGGCGTCAGAAAATTTTTATACTCAATATATTTGATTTTCTTCTGTTTGTTTCGGCTTCGGAGATTTTATGCGGACCGTATTTTTCTCCGGACCGCTGACCGGCTGTTTGAACAGATCTCCCCCGCAAAACGAAAAACGAAAAGAACAGATCAAATCAGCTTCCATTGAGTATTTTCAGTATTTCAATCATTCAATTTTCGGAAAGAGAAAACATGAAAACTAACGAAATTCGTGAAAAATACCTTGAGTTTTTTGAAAGCAAAGGTTGTGTCCGTCGTCCGAGCGATGTTCTTGTCCCCCGCTGGGATCCTTCGGTTCTGTTTACTCCGGCCGGGATGAACCAGTTCAAAGATCATTTTTTGGGACGATGCAAACTTGAATTCACGCGCGCCACTACCTGTCAAAAATGCTTGCGGACCGGCGATATCGATAATGTCGGACGAACTTCGTATCATCATACTTTTTTCGAAATGCTCGGAAATTTCAGTTTCGGCGATTATTTCAAACGCGAAGCCATTCACTGGGCTTGGGAATTTTTAACCGATAAAAAATGGATGGGGATCAATCCGGAACTTCTTTCGGCAACTGTCTATCTGGACGACCAGGAAGCCGCCAATATCTGGCTTAACGAAATCAAACTTCCCTCCGAACGTCTTTCTTATCTTGATGAAGAAGACAATTTCTGGCCTTCGGAAGCGCCGAGTAAAGGTCCGGACGGCGTCTGCGGTCCTTGCAGCGAAATTTACTATAAAACCCCCAACGGAGAAGTTGAGATTTGGAACCTCGTTTTCACCCAATTCAACCGGGTCGGCAATCCTCCGGACAATCTGCGTCCGTTACCGAGTAAAAATATTGATACCGGAATGGGACTCGAACGCGTCTGTTCCGTTTTGCAAAATGTCGAAACCAACTATCATATCGACATTCTCCGGCCATTGGTTGAAGCTTCGGGCGAAGTCTGCTCCGCCAAATACAACGGAGACGATCTGACCGACGAAAACGGACGCCGAATGCGCCGAATCGCCGATCATGTCCGCGCCTGCACCTTCGCTATTCATGAAAATGTTTATCCCGGCAATAAAGAGGAAAAATACGTCATTCGCCGTTTACTGCGCCGCGCCGTTCTTGACGGGGTCCAAATGGGAATGAAAAAGCCGTTCCTTTATCAGCTCGTTCCGGTCGTTGCCGATCTGATGAAAGTTCCTTATCCCGAACTGACCGGAACCGTTGAACGGGTCCAGGGAGTCATTAAAGCGGAAGAAGAAAACTTCATTTCGACTATTGACACCGGACTGCGCCGGATCGAACATGTTTTCGATCAGATGTCCAAAGAAAAAAGAAACATCGTGCGCGGAACCGACTCTTTTGAAATGTATCAGACTTACGGTTTCCCCCCCGAACTTTTTGAAGTCATGGCCGGCGAAAAGAATTTCGGGTTCGACTGGGACGGTTTTCAGAAGGAAATGGAGCATCATGGCGAGATCTCCGGAACAACGGAAAAGAACCTTCTGTTCAAACATGACCCATTGGAAAGTATAAAAAAGACCAACGATCCGGCTGAATTTCTCGGATACAAAACAACATTCGTTGAAAACGCCAAAGTTTTGGCACTGGTCAAAGACGGCAAACTGATCGACAGCGCCGAAACGGCGGACGGACTGATCACTCTTGTTCTCGATAAAACACCGTTTTATGGGGAAAAAGGGGGGCAGGTCGGCGATACCGGAACCATATTCAGCGGTGATTTCTCGTTCAATGTTGAAAACAGCAAATATGACGGCGAATTCATCGTTCATGACGGCAAGGTTCAAAAGGGAACGATTCATGTTGGAGCCGTCACCGCCGCTCAAGTTGACCAGGCCCGCCGAATGGGTATTTCAAGGGCGCACAGCGCGACGCATCTTCTTCATTTTGCGTTGAGAAAGCATCTCGGCGCGCACGCGGAACAGCAGGGATCCAAAGTCGACAATGACATTCTCCGTTTCGACTTTACCAATCATAAAGGAATAGAACGGGATCTTCTTTTGACGATCGAAAAAGAGGTCAACAGCATGATCCTTGAATCAATTCCGGTAACTTGCGACGAGATGCCGCTGGAGGAAGCCCGAAAAGTTGGAGCCATGATGCTCTTTGGTGAAAAATATCCTGATATTGTTCGCGTTGTCCGAATGGGCGGATCAAAAGAACTTTGCGGCGGAACTCATTTGACCAATACCAATCAGATCGGCTTCTGCAAGATCATTGCGGAAGAAAGCGTTTCCGCGGGCACCCGACGAATCACCGCCTTGACCGGAATGGAAGCTCTGGCCCGAGTTCAACAGATGGATAACATCGTCGCGGGCGCTTCTTCTCTGCTCCGTGTTCCCAACGGAGAGATCCTTACCCGGCTCGAAAGTGTTATTGACTCCGGCAAAAAACTGCGCAAACAGCTTGAAAACGCGGCCCGAAAGCAGGAAGTTTCCGTCGATTCCTTAATAAAAGAAGCTAAAGAAATCGCGGGAACAAAACTCATTCTTTGGAAAACGGAAAACGCCGATCAAAAAAATCTCCGCTCCGTAATCGATCAGATCTTCCAAAAGACCCAAAACATCGCCGTTCTGTTTGCCAATGTTCAAGAGGGAAAAGTGACCGTTTTGGGGGCTCTTTCCAAAGATCTTGTTACCAAGGGAATTAACGCCGCTGAATGGATCAAAAAACCGTTGGAACTGGTTCAAGGACGCGGAAACGGACGTCCTGATTTTGCGCAGGGAGGCGGAAAAAATCCAGACGGCGTTGAAGACGCCTTTAAGGCCGCGCAAGAAGATCTCGCCTCGAAATTGGCCTGATCCTTTCTTCTTTAAATAAGCATTAAAAAAGGGGATTCCTGTTACGGATCCCCTTTTTTAATCTTTTGATTGATCGGATCTGTATCGGTCAATCCGACAGATCTCTCATTAACAGCTTGTTCCAAAACAATTTTGTTCGAGATCCAATTTATTATTAATTGGTTCACAAAAACTGCCGGAAATTGACCGGATAAATTCTCAAATTAAATTCTTATAATCGTTTGGCGCTGTCCGCGTCAATAAAGAGAGTCGCATTCGGATGCGTTTTCATAATACTGGCCGGACATTTAACACTAATTTCACCGTTAATGGTATCGTAAACCGCCTGACTTTTCCGTTCACCGGGAACAGCGCAGATCAGACATTTACCCGACATTAGAGCAGGAATCGTCAAGGAAATGGCCTGTTTCGGAACATCGTCAAACATCGGGAAACACCCGTCATTGACCTGCTGCTGGCGGCAAACATCATCCAGATCGACAATTTTAACAAGGCGCGAATCGTTAAAATCGGCAACCGCCGGGTCATTAAACGCAATATGACCGTTTTCACCGATTCCCATACAGACGACATCGATTTCATTTTCTTTCAATAACATTTCATACCGCTGACAAAGGTCCTTTGAATTCAGATCTAAAGAAGGATCGTCAAGAAGATAAACACGCTGAAAATCAAGCAGATCAAAACAATGATCTTTCAAATAACGAGAAAAACGCGCTTGGGAATCTTTGGGCAGACCGATATATTCGTCCATATGAAACGCCCGCACTTTCGACCAGTCGATTCCTTCCGCGGCGACAAGGGCCGCAAGAGTTTCATTTTGCGATGGCGCCGCGGCAAAAATAACACGGGCTTCTCCCCGATCGGCAATCGCTTTACGAATAGCGTTCGCCGCCGCTTGACCGGCCGCCGCGCCAAGATCTTCACGGTTTTTATGAATTTCGATATTCAATGTTCCCATTTTCATTTTTATAACTCCTTTTCCGTTTTTTCGGCGCTTCAGCATTCTTTTACAGAACATCTCGCTTATTTTGGCTTCAACCATTTTATGAACTTCCTCTTCCGAAAAAGAACAGTAATCCTCATAAAACATCGGTTCGCTGTAATCGACATAAATTGGTTTCTGAAATATCGAAGGGAATTTCATGTATCTGGAATAGACTTCATAAGCGCCGGAAATCGCGACCGGAACAATGGCCGCCTTGCTTCGAAACGCCAGCGTAATATAGCCCGGCATAAAAGGAGCGATATTTCCATCTTCCGAGCGCGATCCTTCCGGGAAAATAACGACCGCTTCTCCATTTTTAAGCCGTTTAAGAGACTCTTTGATCCCGGCGTAGCCAATTCCATCCTGATCCAAAGGAATGGCGTCCAGGGAATCGATCAGCCAGCCAAACGGTTTAAATTTAAAAAGTGTCTTTCGCGCAAGATAATTCAATCGACGGTAAACACCGGATCCGACTGCCGGCGGATCCAAAAAACTTTGATGATTGGCGACCAGCAGTACCGGACCTTTGACAGGAACATTCCGCCAGCCGCGAAAACGGATCCGCGCAACGATCAGTAAAAAGAACCAGGAAAGCGTCCGAAAGATCTGATACCAGATCCGATGCGACAGTGTATTGCGAAGCGGTATGTTTTTGGCTTTCTTTTTATTCCCGTTTGATTCTTTTTCCGGAGACGGGCTCCGGGACTCCTCTTTACCGTTCAATTTCGATTGAGGACCGGCCTCGGAGGACACTCTGCGTGAGCTTCGATCCGCTTTTTCTGTTCCTTCTTCCATTATTTACCTTCGTCAAACAATCTTCAGCACTTTTTTTAAAACCGGGGGCGGGATCTGTCCGGAAAATAACTCAAATCAATCTTTCAACTCTGTTGTTTTCTGACTGCCAACAGACAGATCCATAAAAATTTTAATGACCCGAACAATTTTATACTGATTTTATTTTAAATTTTCCGTCATCTCCGCCAATTGACGATGTGAATCGGCTGTTCTTTTGACGCTATTACGAAAAATTCATGATGGAATCGGTATAAAAAAATAGGAGTTTTATTATTGCGGATTATGTGAACCGCTACTTGCCTGCTCTTGGATCAAACCGCTGTCCACCGGTTCGAACAGGCGGTTTTTTCATATTATTGGTATTTGGAGCCGGAGACTTTTTGTTGTCCTTGGTCTTGGGAGTTCCGGGAGAAGCAGGAGACGCCGGAGAAACGGGGGACGCCGCTGGGGATGCCGGAGAAGCCGCCGGAGAGACCGGTCCTTTCTCCGTCTTGACAGGAACGGCCCGTATCGTTTTTTGCGGTGCTTTCCAAATCCATCCGTCGGGCACATAATAAAACCCCCGAAGAGCGATGACCGCAAAACCAACCAGTAAAAAGAGCATTAAGGACTTCATAAAATTGGTGTCGAATATGATCATGGCCGCCATTCCGCCGAGAACGGCCACCGGGACCAGATAAACGAGGGTCCAAGGGCCCGGATCCATTTTAGCGATAAAAAATTCCAAAAGAACCCAAAGAACAGAAAAAGCCAAAGAAGTAAAAAAGGCCCGTTTATATAATTCCCCCCCTAAAAGGATCTCCAAATCGTCTTCATCGCGGATCATCATATAACCGTAAGCGACCAAGGGCATACCGATCAAAAAGATCCCCGCGATTCCAGTCACATTTTTTACCAAAGACGGTTCCCAACGGCCAAGGAAAAAAGCGACGGTAAAAACAATCGCGATTCCGATCAGCGCCAGCACCATTCGTCGGATATTAAAAATAAACCGGCGCTGCAAATAAGGACGAAGTGTACTTCCGCCGGGGATCTGTTTACCGCCGGAAGTGATATCTTCCGGAGCGTGAATCACCAGTTTTTCTTTCGGGATCTCAATAATCGTTCCGCATTTCGGACAAGGACCTTTTTTCCCGGCAAACTGATCACCTACCTGAAATCGAGTCATGCAGCCCGGACATATTACCGTAATCGCCATTGATCGTCCTCTTTTATTTCTTTTATACTGCTCTTATTTTAACTTTTTCGTTATTTCCGCCGATTGACTCCGTGAATCGACTGTTCCTTTGACATTATAACGAAAATTTCATTATGGAACCGGTATATCTTAATTTTGTTTTTATAAGCTGTTTTTTATTTCGATTACTTTTGAGTTTCCAGTTCCGACAAAAGACCCGCAATATTTTTCTTTAAAACAGAGATAGAAATATCTCTATAATCAGGGTCTCATTTAATTTTAACCGCCACTTGCTTTCTTTGCAAGAATATTTATTGATCGGAACGAAACTTTTTATTAAAATTTGTTATTAAGAGAGGCTATAATGATAACAAGTTCCGGAAAATCTTTTTATATCAAAAACTAAACGTTTTTTGTCTCGGATTAAGGGATCGTTCCGGTCCTTTTGTGTCCGAAAAATCAGGAAACATTAATGACCTTCCTGATATCAACGTCTTATATACCAGCTCCGCGATGAATTTTCCGTTATAATGTCAAAAATAACCGCCGATTCACGGAGTCAATCGGCGAAAATGACGGAAATTTAAAAATAAAACAGTGTAAAATTTAAAATCGTTATTTATTCGATTCGATCTTTTTTAAAGATCTCTTCCTAAAAAGCGGAGCAGCAAGAAAACCGGTCATTAAGATCGTTAAGGTTCCCGCGACTGGTATAAGATAACTATGAAAGGGACTGGCGATATTTCGGCAGCAATCGGGAAGCAGCCCGACATTCGGCAAGGAGAGAGTCATCCAAAGAATAACAGCGATTCCGGCAATAGTTCCCGTAACGGCGGACGCGTTCTTTGTTTTTTTGGAAAGAAATCCGAGAAGAAACAGTCCGAGCATACCGCCGCTGACGATCCCGGAAACGGTCCACCAGACGTCCAATATATTTTTAGCTCTTGTCATTGCCAGCGCGACCAAAATACCAAAGATCCCCCAAAGTACCGATCCGGAATAAAGTACCGTCATTTGTTCGCGGTTGGAGGCCTGCGGTCGGAAAAAGCGGCGATAGATATCGGTCAAAATAAGAGTCGCACTTCCATTCATGC
>CAZZEF010000021.1:0-7293 GCA_964652875.1 uncultured Planctomycetaceae bacterium | reverse complement strand
TGGCGGCGGCAAAAACAGCAGCGATTACAAGTCCGGACAATCCTTGCGGAAGGCAATGAACAATAAAATACGGGAAAACGCCATCTCCGTGTCCCTGCGCTATTTCCGCCGCCAACTCCGGCGAAAGAAGTTCCGGACGGACGGTAAAGCAAGCAAAAAGGGCTGTCCCGATAAAAAAGAACAGCGCGTTGATCGGTATTGTTATTATCCCGCTGAACCATAATGATTTTTTGGCTTCTTTTTCTGATCGGGCGGTCATGTAACGCTGAACAAAATTTTGATCGATACCGAAATTTTGAAGATTGATCGTCATGCCGTAAACAAGAGCGACCCAAAAGGTCGATTCCGTCAGCGAAAGAGAAAAAGATCCGAGACTGAATTTATGATGTTCCGCGGCGATTTCAAAGATCTGTTTCGGACCTTCCGGCATAAAAAAAGGAATATACAAAACACAAAAAATCGTTGCGCCGATAAGAATAATCGCTTGCATCGCATCAGTCCAGGCAACGCCTTCAATGCCTCCCAAGGTTGAATAGACTATTGTCATCAGACCGGTAACAACGATAATAGCGGTCATATTCCATCCGAATAAATGATGGACGGGCAGCGCGAGTAAATACATGACAGCCCCCATTCTCGCAATTTGCGTCAGCAGATAACAGGAGGCGGCGTAAACCCGGCACCAAATACCGAACCGGTTTTCCAAATGGCTGTAAGTTGAAATATCTCCGTATTGACGAAAGAACGGTATAAACCAACGGGCAGCGATCCAGACCGAGGGCAAAAGCGTAAGACTCATTGTGAACGTGTTCCAATTTTTGGAAAACGCAAAGCCCGCATATCCAAGAAAACTGATACTGCTTATATAAGTTCCGAACAGGGATAGACCGACAACAAGAGTCGGAATCCTTCCTTTAGCGCTGGTAAAACCTTCCGGATCGCGGCTGCGAATCACAAAAAAGCATCCGATTGAGAAAGAAAGGAAAATATAAGCCGCAAAAACGATCATATCCCAAAACTGCAATTGCATATCAATCTTCCTTTCAAACAGGCGTTTTATATCGGCGGCGTCTTATTTTCCGAGTCTAATGTCAGAAGATCTTCCGATTCATGAGATCACTGGCGGAAATTTTGAAATTTTGGCCGTATAAAAATACTAATGGCATCATGTCTCTTGCGCCGTTTATTTTTTAAGAAAAACCAACGGCGACCTCTGTATTTTAAGCATGGATCCGATATTTTACGGCGATTATTTAAGTTGGTTCAAGGCTTCATCAAGGAGAAGCGATTCGCTTTTTAAACCGCCCAGCAGACGCTCGACTTCGGAGCCGAGAGTAATAAATTGAAGACCGTCATTAACGAAATCGGAAACATAAGCCGAATCGATAAAATTACCGCCTCCCGGAATACCGTGTTTTCGAGCTGTCTGAAGAATATGACGAACAGCGTCATGAACAGGACCCGACTCCAGTTTATTCGGCTTGCCCAGCGAGATCGAGAGATCCGCGTTGCCGATAAAGACGACATCAATTCCCGGAACGGATAAAATCGATTCCAAATTCGCCAAGCCTTTTGCCGTTTCAATTTGAATAATGAGCGTTAAATCGGCATTAGCCTTTTGAGTATAAAAATCCCGATCCTCCTCATGATTTTCAAACTGACAATGCGGACAGCAAAAGGAAAGACCGCGTCGACCCAACGGAGGATATTTCATCATTGCGGCGGCCTCGCGAACATCATCCGGCGTTTCGACCATCGGAACAATAATACCCGCAATTCCGAGATCCAGCGGAGCCTGAAAAAACTCCCTGCGCACTGCGGGAACGCGGATCAACGGACGGCAACGGCAGCTCTTAAACCCCGGAATGATCAATGACAGTTCGGTTGGTGAAAAAGTACAATGTTCCATGTCGAAAACTGCGAAATCGTATCCGACCATATCAAGCAGAACACCGATATTTGCTGACCGAAACTCATTAATAAATATTCCTTTGACGATCTTGCCGTCCTGTAATTTCTTTTTTATTGACATATTACTTTCCATTTAGGTATTCTTGTTCTTTTCCCATGATCTTACGGGAAATATTCTGACAGTATTTACAGCTATTAGAAATCGTTTCATAACCCCATTTGCGATTTTTTGGACCTTGTCTTTTGTAAGTTCAAAAATGCCAAAAACAAGTTATGAAACTGCTTCCAATTTAGTTCTGATTGTATTGATTGTATTGACCGAAAATCATTTTAAGGACTTGAAGTACTCTGCGAGTCCTTTAGCCATATTTCTTCCAAGAGAGCGAAGATTCTCCGGCGTGACCTCCGTTCCGTATTGAACCTGCCGCGGGAAAATATACCAATCGATTTTTCCTCCGTCCGGTTCCTGCCAGTCCGCGGCCTGGGCGGTACATATTTCGATACAGGTTGCGAACAGACAGTTTGGCTGCTGCGCGGTCCAAGCACAAAAACGACTCATTTCATTGGGAAGATAACCGGTTATTATTCGCTCCATATCAACCGGAATTTCCCCTTTTTTCTTTTGTCGCTGACAAACACTTTGATAATAGACTCCGGCCTTGGCAAAATGCGGGTCTTTATCTTCTTTGGTAATAAAAAACGTATACCAGCCGTAAGGGCCGGGCGTATGAAAATCATGAGAAACAAATTTTTTTCCGGCACTCCATTGGGGGATCTGATCCGTTATGGCCCGCACTTCAGGAAAGAGTTTGTCCGTATAATCCCGATTGTAATTATGCGGCATGGTTCGGGTATGATCGCCCCCCTCTTCAACATCATCTTTAGCCATAAAAGGAACAATGAAGAAATCGACATTCTGCCGCAAATATTGAGCTTCCGGCGAATCGCTGAGAAGTTCTTTCATTACCCCCTCAAGCGCGAACGAGGCCTCTGTTTCCGGCGGATGATGTCTTGCGGTAAGAACAACGCCGTATTTTGCGTTCGGATTACCAAGCCGGAGACGTTCGACCGGACGGCCATGCGGCGACTGACAGAGTACTTCCCGTTTGATTAAACCCGCGGTGTCCGTTTTCAGAAAACGTTCCAGATCTCTTTGTGTATACAGCGGTGTTTGCGCAAAGAGAACATCTTTTTCCTCTGGCCCGAAAGTATAAGTGAATTCGTTGCGACGATGAAGGAACGAAGCCGGATCGCCGAGCCATTTCCAGGAAAGCCCTCCGTCGCGGCTGATCGCCGGACCGCGCCAGGACAGCATACATCCGCGCGTTATCTTAAAATGAAGTGTCTGTCCTTGTGCCTTTTCCACTCGAAAAGCCCAATGATAGGAATGAGGAAAATTGACATGATTCCTGATCCGTTTATAATAAGCCAAATGCTTGTAAAGAGGCTCTTCCGGATTGACATTAAACAACACGGTGTTATCACGAACTGATTCGATATTCGCGTATCCTCCGGGAAAGTTCGTACCTATTTTGTAAGGAATCGGCTGATTAATTTTATAGGTTTCCGGTTCCGGGTTTAAAACAGGATAGGGCAGATCATCGTTCATTCGGGTAAGATCCCGAAAGTTTTTCAATCGATGAAATGTCAGAAAGTTCGCGTCATGACAATTACGCGCTCCTTCCCAAGCGGTTCGCGATACAAAAACAAGATCGTCTTCCCCTTCAAATCGCCAATCAACGTATTGAAAACCGCGGTTTGTATTTTCATGCCGAAGAACAATAGTACGTATTTCCCATTTTTTAAGATCGTCGGAAGCGGCCAAGGCCAGTGTATTGCGGACGCGCTCTTTATCCGGATGATCTTTGTCCGCGGGATGAACCCAATTGGTAAGAGCCCAATATTTTTTACTTTTTTCATCGTAACGGATCATAAATTTTTTGCATCCGCCGGGCATGGACACGAATCCTGTTTGGGGATCGAAAGAAATTTTTTTACCATCGTCGGAAACATTAATTCGTGCGGCTTTTCCGCAATTTTTAACATCATCGACACGAAGCAGAACGAGTATTTTCCCGAGCGGGTCAACAAGAACATTTCCTTCAAGCCAGCCTGCCAGTCCCGGCTGATGAGTCCAGGAAACGGAATTGCTGAACGTCCAAACAGAACGATCAAGCAGATCCGCGCCGATCGGAGCGCTGGCAACAAGAGGACAAAATCCGGTCGCCCAATTTCGCTTGTCTTTTCCGGTTGCCGGTCCCCTCGCTTCAAAAACGGTCCAGATCTTTCCGTTATGAAAAAGAATCGGATTCGGTTCGCAACAATACTGACGGTCGGCAAGCAGTAATCCGGACTTACCGTCTTTTGGTTCGGTCCAGGTCCGGCCTCCGTCGTCCGACCGACGAATAGCAATACTGGCGGTTTTTATACCCGGCACTTTCGGTGCCCAGCCGACAGACCATAACGCGTTATTGCAGTAAAACAATTTTGACCAGTAATGATTCTTTAACTCAGAAATCTTTTTCCAGCTTTTTCCTTGATCTTTCGATTGAAAAAAGACGGTAATCATTTTTTTTGAACTTCCTGGTCCGAACCAGTCATGCGACGCAACATAAGTTCCGTTCGGCAAAAACGCAATCGAAGGCGACCCCAAAAAAATCGACGAGGGATCAGGACTTTGATCAATGACAATTCCAGGAGGGGGCGGAAGCGGATCATTCGCTCCGACGGCGGAAACTGTCAAAAGCATTACAAAACATCCAAATAAAACCTGTATCAATTCAGAATACTGTATTCTTTTGGGCCACTTTTTCATTGTTTTTTCCTTGTTTTATTGTTCCAGTACTGTCATTTTTTATCTTGTTGATGTCCACTTAACTTATATGAACAACAGCTCTTTCAGTATTAGAACAGTCCGTTAAGAAAATATACTCACGATTCATCTTTTATTATATTTTATTTTTTATTGTTTTGATACTGTTCGCGGAAATGTTTTTCATTTTTGTCCGATGAAGAATAAAAGGAAGACCATCGGTAAAATTAACGAAAATTTTAGAGATCGGAAAGTATAAAAATTTTTCGATCTTATCATGAGAAAGCATAAAAGCCGCGATAAAACCGGGCCGACGGTATCAATTCGACCGTTATAAGGAAAGGGTTTCTCCGCCGGCAATGGACCCCATTGCCCCCCAAACTCCGTAAGGGCTTGTCCCCGACGGTTCATCCTCTTTTGTTTGATCTCCCGTATCGACCGTATCGGAAACAAAACGAACGCTTCCATCGGCGAAACAAACGTTTACCCCTCCGCTATGATAACTCGACACGCTGAATATTCCGTTTTTCGTTAAATTGGTTCCATTTGTGCAGTTGGGAGAATTGGGCGGTAAAATCGTCTGAAATCCGACAATTCCTGAGGCTCCCCAGGCAATACGAAACCCGCGGACATCGCTGATAACGCTTCCATTAAGACTCCAGTTGTTGGCAGAAGAACGAGTCATAGAGCAAAGAGACGGTTTGTTTTCCGCAACAACAGCAACTCCGCCGCGCACCATTTTACTTCCTTTGGTTTGCCCGGCTCCCGCTTCCGAGAAGGCCAGCGTATTCGACGTTCCGTCCAAAAGGGCCGCCATGTCCCGCCAGATCACCTTTCGTGATTCAAAAAGAGAGTTCGACGGCAAAACATGTCCGATACCGCCGGCAAAAAAACCGCGTGTGTTTTGACTGACTTCATTGACTTGAAATGTATCGCCAAGCGAACCTACATAATTGGTCCGAATACCCATTCCTTTACTGTCAGGAAATGGTTCGCAATATACCGGATCCGAAGGACAACTGGCGTAAGGCATCGTCCCATATTCCGAAACAAGGACGTACGCGCAGTTGGGCCATACCGGGGCATCGTATGATTTAATATATTTGTCATACGACGGCTGCTGTTCAACAAAGGGCCAAAGAATTACATGAAAAGAAGTACTCCCCCAATCATAACCATACGCTTGCTTGTCATAAGAAGTCGCAAACGATGTCGCAAAATTACCGCTTCGTATCGCCGGAAAACTTTTATGGGTGTCATGATAATTATGAAGTGCGATTCCCATCTGTTTAAGGTTGTTCGTGCATTGCATTCGTCGCGCAGCTTCCCGGGCTGCCTGAACTGCGGGGAGCAAAAGCCCGATTAAAATGCCTATAATCGCAATGACAACCAGTAATTCAACTAGAGTGAATCCTTTTTGTTTTACTGCTTCGTTCATATTTTCAGCCTCCTTTTGTTTTTCACCGTTTTGTATAAAAATCTTCTAATAAAACGCTTTTTATCTTCTTTTTTAAAGATTGAACGGTATTATAGGCTTGAAAAATTTTTACGTCAAGCAAAATGATGAACATGAAGGATAATACAATATACATTTAGAATCATGAATTAATAATCTTTTATACTTCTATTTTTATCTGAAATTCTTTGATTTTAAAAGAGATAAACTTGCCTTGATCCATTTTATTATTACAATATAAATACTCCAGACATTATAAAATTAAACGGAAGAAGCACTCAACAAGGAATATTTTAAAACTCATGCAAAAATTAAAGCGTATTTTTTTAATGATAGAAACATCAAGAAGTTTTGGGCGGAATGTCATCGGAGGTATTTCGCAATATGTTGCGGAACATCGAAACTGGACGCTTTATTTTCGCGATCATGGAATTTGGGACAGTGTGCCCGATATTGACCAGGATTGGAATTACGATGGTATTATTTCCCGATGCTGCAATTACGAAGTTCATCAGCATTTAAAAAGGAAAATGATTCCCTGTATAGAAATACTTGGCGACGAAAAGCGATTTTTTCCGAACATCCGTAATGACGAGAAAAACAATTGTTTTATGGGAGCGGAACATTTTTTGAGTCGGGGCGCCAAAGACTTCGCCTATTTTGCGCTAAAAAGAGATTATTGGGCGTTGGTCCGACTGCAGAATTATCGCGATGCGTTGGGGGAACGGGGCAATTTTCGCAGTGCCCTGTTCTGCACTAATCGCAGCGATGTCAGTATTCGAGACAATCATACAGCAGGCAGGCAAAAGAATAGCGAACAAAAAATTTATACCTGGCTCAATACCCTTCCGAAACCGATCTCGATTTTTTGTGATTGGGATATTTCCGCATTTTTTCTGATGAATGTTTGTCGGCTTCACGGAATTCTCATCCCCGAAGAAGTATCGGTTCTTGGATACGGCAACAACGCGGATCTATGCGTTTGTTCAACACCTTCTCTTTCAAGTGTTGCGGCAAACGGCCGGGAAATCGGATATCAGGCTGCATGTATGCTGGAAGACGTCTTTCAAGGCAAACCGCTTCCGGAAACACCCGTTATTATACCGGCGTCCCA
>CAZZEF010000020.1:18088-37437 GCA_964652875.1 uncultured Planctomycetaceae bacterium | reverse complement strand
TCGCGAATTTTGGGTTCTGCGCGGCGGCAATGTTTAAACAAAACGGTCAGCGTTAGTAAATTTTTGGTTTCAGCGCGGCGGCGATGTTTAAACAAAACGGCCAGCGTTCGCGAATTTTGGTTTCAGCGCGGCAGCGATGTTTAGGGAGAGCGACCAACGGGAGCGTAATTTGTTTTCAGCGCGGCAGCGCTTACCGGGATGCAACGCCCTTGCGTTGCCGTTGCCGTTTTGAGGTTTAATGCTGATTTGTTTTTTGATCGGTATCCTGTTCGATTGAATAATCGGCCTGACCGCGGTATTTCCAGGAGAGGATCAGTTCGGCAATAATACCGGTCATAAGGAATTGGGCTCCGAGCAGCATTAGCGCGGCGGAATAGATCACCGCGGGTCGGCCTCCCAAATTGCAAGGGGTCAATCCGATAAAGGGCAATCTTGTAACGAGCCAAACGGCGGCCAGGAGGATCATGAGCGTTGCCCCCAAAGCGAAGGCCAGCAGTCCGATCGTTCCGAGCAGATGCTGCGGCCGCTGACCGTAACCGGTAATGAATTTAACGGTAAGCAGATCGAGAAAGCCTTTAATGAAACGGGTAAAGCCATATTTCGACTGTCCATGAATTCGAGCGCGATGCTGAATAATTTTTTCTCCGATTTTCCAACCGCGGGCCGCGGCCAGAACAGGAATGAAGCGATGCAGTTCGCCATAAAGCCGGATCTCGTCAAAGATCTCGCGTCGGTAACATTTCATGCCGCAGTTATGATCATGAAGCCGAACACCGGTCAATAAGCTGACCATTGCGTTAAAGCAACGGCTCGGATAGACTTTATGCCAGGGATCATGCCGAATTTTTTTCCAGCCGCTAACGACATCGTAATCGTTCATTAATTTCAGGAACCCCGGTATTTCGTGCGGATCGTCCTGAAGATCCGCATCCATTGTAACGATGAATTGGCCCGAGGCCCGACGAAAACCGGCATCCAGCGCGGCCGCCTTACCGAAATTTCGGCGAAATTTTATTCCGTGAACCCGTCGATCCTTTTCAACCAGGGATTTAATAATAGACCAGCTCGGATCTTTCGAACCGTCATCAATAAAAATGATTTCAAATTCATCGCTTTCGGATCCTGCCGTTTCAAGAATTTCCCGATAAAGTTCCGGCAAACTTTCCGATTCATTATAAACAGGAACGACAACGGAAAAAGTCAACATAACAGATCCTCCCGAAAGTATTATATTATACTGCATTTATTTAAAATTTCCGTCATTTTCACCGATTGAATACGTGAATCGGCAGTTCTTTCTTTTGACGTTATAACGGAAAAATCATCATGGAATCGGTATAATAGCTCTCAATTTAAATTTTGTGCCAACCGGCTTGACCTCTGTTTTTTTTCGCGGATCAATGTCTCTCGAATCTTCTGATTTTCTTTATATTATTAACGGATCAGAGCGGCCTTCTGCAGTTCAGTCAACTGTCGGATCCCTTTTTCGCCGAGGGCGAGAAGTTCGTTCAGTTCATTTCGGCTGAAAACGGCCTCTTCTCCGGTTCCCTGAATTTCAACAAATTGACCGCTTCCGGTCATAACGATATTCATATCGACCGCGGCGGCAAAATCTTCCTGATAACAGAGATCCAAATGCGGTTTTCCGTCAACGATTCCGACGCTAACCGCGGCGATACTATCCCGAACAGGAGATCGGTCCGGACAGGGAAGTTTATCGTTAATGGCGTTTATTGCGTCCATCATGGCGATATAAGCTCCTGTAATCGACAGGGTCCGTGTCCCACCATCAGCCTGAAGAACATCGCAGTCGAGATAAAGTGTTCTGGGTCCGAGAGCCGAAAGATCGACCACCGCGCGCAAACTTCTTCCGATCAGACGCTGAATTTCCGTTGCCCGGCCGTCCGGCCGATCCGATCGGCTGGTTCGCGGAAAGGTACTGCCCGGAAGCATTCGGTATTCCGCCGTCATCCAGCCTTTATTTTCTTCCGACATCCAGGACGGGACCTTTTCGACAAAAGAAGCAGTGCAAAGCACCATTGTCCCGCCCGCACTGATCCGGACACTTCCCGGGGCCGTTTTAGTGAAATGCCTTTCAATGACAATCGGACGAAGTTCGTCCAGAGCGCGATCGGTACGTATACTCATAACGGCAAGATCTCCTTTTCCGTTTTGGTCCCTGAAATACTTCCCTTATTTCAAATACATTTTTCCGGTTCAGCGCCCGTGATCCGTTGACCGATTTTGTAATCCGGTTCCGGTTTTATCGGGAACGATGAATAATTTCAAGCCAAGCCGGGACAAGAACAAGAAATAATAACAGCGGCCAATAATAATATATGGTCTTTTTGTATCTTCTTTTATTTTAATCAATCTTATTTGAAAGGGAACAGCAGTTTTACTTTTTTAGTTGAAATTTTTTGTCTCTTCCCTCAAACGGACATTTTCTTCATTCCGACGGAGCAAGCCTGTTTTCATCTTGTGCTGAAGGCCAAATTTTATATAATAAAGTCTGACGGGAAGAGAAATAATGATTCACAAGTTCGTTTTTATTGATAATTTCATACAACAATTGGTTTTTATATTAATTTCTGTCTGTTTTCGGCAATCGGAAGTTTTCTGACGACGGAACAGTAAGATCCAAAATTGATCCGTATGTTTTCCGTGTTCGGACGGAGATTTCGACGGGGGACAAGCGGAACAACCCGAACTTTTAATCAAGAAAACCGGATATCAGCCATGAAGACATTTTGCGAACTACCGCCAGAATTGAGTGACCGAAAAACGGCCCGTTTTCATATCGTTCCGATTCCTTACGACGCGACCGTCTGTTTTCAAAAGGGATCGGCGGCGGGTCCGGAAGCGATTCTTGATGTTTCCGATCAAATGGAACATATCGACGAAGAAACTTTTGTTGAGTTCACTCAATCGGGAATAGCGGTCTGGCCGGCGATTGAGTCAGCGGAAACGCCTGCGGAAGAGAGCAGAACGATCGAACAGACCGTCCGCGAATACGATCTTTTCCGACCGGACCGTTTTCCGCTCTTTTTGGGGGGCGAACATGGGATCAGCGCCCCTCTGATCAAACTGGCTTCGGAAAAATACGACGATTTAACTGTTCTTCAATTCGACGCGCACAGCGATCTGCGAAATGAGTTCGGTCCGTTTGGACCTTATTCGCATGCTTGTGTAATGAGACGTGTTTTGGATCTCGGCCTGAATCTTGTTCAGGTTGGGATCAGAAGTTTCCCGCAAGAAGATCTTGAAGAATGCCCGGAGCAAGTCCATCGGTTTATTACGCCAGTCATGCTCGAAGATCGTTTTCCTGATGTGCTTGCCCTGCTCCTTGACCGTTTGACCGATAATGTTTATATTACTTTCGATATGGACGCATTCGATCCGGCGGTTGCGCCCGGAGTCGGAACCCCCGAACCTGGCGGTCTGACTTGGCGGCAGATCACGCGGATCTTGAGAAAAGTCTTTCATAAACGAAACGTGATCGGCGCTGATATTGTCGAAACACTTCCCATCGCAAACGGTTTGAAAAACACGGAATTTCTCGCCGCCAGACTGGCCGCAAAAATCATGACCTATTCCATTATCGCGGCCCGGTCCCGATAACGCGGCGTAAAATGAACTTTGCGTGAATGATCGCCCCAACCGATTCATTGTGTCAACGGCGGAGAACCAAAACGGCAAATTACCCCCGTTAATCAAAACAAACATATAATACATTTTTATTAGTTGATATACATTTTTAAAACATAACGAACCCCGGAATAAACGTTGATTTCATGTTGAGATCAAACTGTCAATAAACAATGAACGAGTAAAAATTAAATTTTGGAGAGGAAAAGATGATTAAGACAAAGGCGGCGATATCAGGAGCGGCCGGACGAATGGGTCAGCGATTGATCGCGCTTGGCGCACAAGACGAAGAAATCGAGTTGGTTGCGGCATTTGAAACGAGCGACCATCCGAAATTGGGGGAAGACGCGGGCACAGTTGCCGGAATCGGTCCGATCGGGGTTCCGATCACCGCGTTCGGCGAAGAAAAACTTCCCGCGGACGTTATTATCGACTTCTCGTCGCCGGCGGCTTTCGATGATCTTTTAAAATGGTGTCTTGAAACGAAAACAGGCCTTGTTTACGCGACTACCGGCACAACGGAAGATCAGCGGGCCCGACTGCATCATGACTCGAATCAGATCCCCGTCCTTTGGTCGCCGAGTATGAGTATGACCGTCAATTTGACCATGAAACTGGCGCAAATCGCCGCCCGAACCTTGGCCGGACGGGACGCCGACGTTGAAATTATGGAACGGCATCATCGATTCAAAGCGGACGCGCCGAGCGGAACCGCTCTTAAATTCGGTCAGATCATCGCCGACGAAATGGGAATTGATCATTTCGTTCACGGACGAGAAGGAAAAGTTGGCGCGCGTCCTCACAACGAGATCGGTTTTCACGCGATTCGAACCGGCGACAATCCGGGCGAACATACCATTCTCTTCGGATTACTCGGGGAAACAATCGAACTGACCGTGCGCGCCTCGAATCGGGACGCTTACGCAATCGGCGCGTATCAGGCCGCTAAATTCCTGGCCGGTAAAACAAACGGATTTTACGGAATGGACGATGTTCTGAACCTTTGAGACCGGTTCTCGCGGTAAACAGATCAAAAGGAGAATTTTGTTTCCGTCCGGGCACGGAACCGTAAAAAAAGAATAAAACAAGAAAATGGACCGGTCATTAAAAAACGCCAATATCTCTGCGGTTCTTAGTAAGCGAATTTCCCCTTTCGGGCGTTTCATTGTTTTTTGCGTCCGCGTTTTCCTTTGGCGCCGTTGTCAACAGTAAAGAAAAGATAAAATGACAAACGACTTTTGTTTCGATGAAAAAATGGTCAGGGATCTGACATTATTTTTGAGTGAAAAGACGGCTCAAAGCAGTGCCGATTCGATCAAGATCTCTTTTCGCGGACTGTTTCGCTGTTCGACCAAAGATCAGCAAACGGCATCGGCGCCCCGTTTTATTACGGAATACCTCGGATCCGAAGGCAAGCGTTTTTATTTGGATCTGAATTTAGCCGTTTTTCGATATTTGTTTGACGGGACACTCGGATTCCGACAGCCGTTCGAGTCCTCCGAGGAAGGCCCGGAAGATCTTTCGGAACTGGAGATCCTTTCAGCCAAACCGTTTCAAAAGATCTTCGCGCCGATCGGTTCGATTTTATTTCGAAACAGTAAAGACACTTCTTTTGAAATCAACTGTTCCAAAGGATCACTTCAGGATTTTGAAAATACGGGATCTTCGCGTCTGATCCAATTGGAATTTGATCTTTCACTCGGCACGTTTTTGAGTACAATCGGGATCATTCTGTCGGTTTCGGAAGAAATTTGGGCCAAGGTTTCTCAACGCGATGTTTATGACGGTCCCGAGATCCCGGCGCTATCTCGAAACGGATCCGATTCAAGGATCGTCATAAAAATTGGAACAACGAGAATTCCGACTGCCGATTTACGTGATCTGCATCGAAACGATATTATCTGGACGACCATTCCGGCCAATGTTTTATACACGGTTGAAATAGACGGCAAGCCCGCGTTTTATGGACGGCCGGGCCGTTTTCAAAATCAAATGGCCTTTCAAATCATCGGGCGCGGCGCCGCTCCCCTGATCGAAACAAATTAATTTCTGCCGAGATCTTTTCTTTTATTATTACAATTGTACTCATTCTTGTTTTTTCTTGTTTTTTTTTTCGAATGCAGACGTCATTGATACTTGTTTTTTTTGGTTTTTCGTGATAATTTACTATATAAAGGGAAAGGTCCGATTGGGAAATTTCCATGTATTCAAAAATTTTTCATTTTTTGACAGATTGAAAAACTTTGATTTTATTGAACAGGTATTTAAAAACAGACTGCGGAGGCGGCGTGTTCCTTTTGATTTCACGAAAATTATGACTGAACCAAAATTTTCAACCGTTCATGAGAGTATTGTTTTTAGATCGCTTCGCTTACTTCTTACAAGGCAATGATATGAAAAAAAGTTTTTATTCCGCGCTCGTACTGACGCTGATTTTACCGTTTGTTCTATGTGGCTGCGGTCCTGATCTTCCTGAAGGAATGCCGCCGCTGACCCCTTGCGAACTAACAGTTACTCAAGGCGGCGCGCCGTTGGTCGGGGCAACCATTGTTTTTATTCCTGTCGAAGGCACTTCGCAATGGAACGTTGTTTCGATCACTAATGAAACCGGTATCGCCGCAATAAAAACCAATGGTCAATACGACGGCGCCCCCGCCGGAAATTATAAGATACTTGTCACTAAAATTGAGCAGGAAAACAATTCGGGCCAAGCCGTTCCGCAACCGGGCGAGCCGGGTTACGATGAAGCCGTCGCGAAACTGGGCAGTCGGGCCACGGTTAAACAATATTTTCTGGTAGATAAAAAATTCAGCAATCCGAACACAACGCCGCTGACGATAAATATTTCCGGGAAAACACCGATTAAACAGAATATTGATACTGGCAAAGCGGTTAAAATCGCGTTATAAAAATACAGTTTGAACGCCGTCTGAAGATCTTTCCATCTATCCCGATCAAAGACATGCACCGGACAGTTTCCGGCGGTGAAATATAAAATACAAATATAAACGGTATACAAAAATATAAATTTTAAGAGGAGAAAAAAATGAACTGTTCATTTAAAAAAGCCAAAAGGGGATCAGGAGGCAGTGACAAAATACTTGGTTTTACCTTGGTTGAGCTTTTGGTCGTTATCGCGATTATCGGTATTTTGATCGGACTGCTTTTGCCGGCGGTCCAGGCGGCGCGGGAAGCGGCCCGACGAATGGAATGCACAAACAAGCTGAAGCAGCTCGGTATTGCACTTCATAATTACGTCGACGCCAATAAATCCTTGCCCGCCGGAAACGCACCGGGCGTTATCAACAACAGCACCAGCGGGCGCTATTCCGTCTTCTTTGCTCTGCTTCCGTACATGGAACAGCAGCAGGCTTACGATGCCTATAATTCCGATTCCAAAAAATACTTTAAAGACACGGCCAAATACGTCAATCCCTGGGTAAGCGGTGACGACGCTACCTATCCCGGACTTTATCGGCTGGCCTGTAATAATATCCCCGGTTTTTACTGTCCATCGGAAGCAAAATTTGACAGTTCCGGTTTTCAGGCAGGACGATTGGGACGCGCCAATTATGTTCTTTGCACCGGCGACTGGGCCGATACTTGCCAAAACAATACTAACCCGCGCGGTGCCATTATTTGCGGAACCAAATGGAACGGGTTGGAATATATTAATGATGGAACCAGTAATACCGTTATCTTCGGCGAACGCGCTTGGGGAGAAAAAAATACCAGAAGTATTAAGGGCGGACTGGCTTATGTGACTGCGGCTCTGCTCAGCGGCGAACCCGATTCTTCAACAACGCTCTCTGTTGCCGGATGCTTAAGCGGACAGGCGGGCAAGGAAATCTCAACTTCCGTAACCGTTTTGGACACGGCGTTTGTTTCCTGCCTTATGTGGGTGGACGGAACAACGACCCGAATGGCGTTTAGTACAATTCTGCCCCCGAATACCATTGCCTGCAGCGCTGTTGATTCCAATGTCATTCGCGAGCATTCCCGCGGATTGATCCCGCCCAGCAGTTATCATTCCGGCGGTGTTAATGTCTGTTATGCCGACGGAAGCGTTCGTTTCATCTCCGAAACGATCAATTCCAAAACTGACGGCGGCACCGATTACTGCACCAGAAATGGGGCATCACCGTTCGGCGTTTGGGGCGCGCTGGGATCTGCCAACGGCGGCGAAACCAAATCTCTGTAATTAGCAGATGTCGGATAACCTGTATTCATCCGGCAAAAGCCCCGGACGTGTTTGATACAATCAAAATAATTTTCCGTTGAAGAACCTGTATATATCCGGTGAAAGATCTTTTGCCGGATAATCTTTTTTTACTGCTTATCTTTTATACTGATTTATACTGTCTCTTTTTACTGATACTGTTTTGTCCGGTCTCGACTGACGGCCCTGCTTATCTTTTGTACTGTCTCTGTTTATACTGATCCCCTTATAAATTTCCGTTATTTCCGCCGATTGACTTGGTGAATCGACAGTTCTTTTTAATACTGGATCAGAAAATTCATAATAAAATCGATATATTATTAAGGAGAAAGGTCAGTTTTTCTCCTGAAGTGTTTTCTGATATTTACCGAAGGGGATCTTGGGGAACTGTTCGGAAAAATGAATGGCGCGCACGATTCGCCCTTTGTCTTTTTCGGAAAGACGACGAACCATTTTATGTTCGCTTTCAATTTTCACCACTTTGCCGAACAGCCATTTCCCCTTGGGATAAACAGAAATATCGAACCGTTCGGGAAAAGCGCCCTTTTTCAAAAGATGGTCATTAATGACAATTCGGGCGAAAGGGGTCGTCGTCCCGGGATTGAGATAAATATTCAATTTTGAATAAGCTTGTGAGAACTGATAATAATCTTCCGTCAGGGTTGAATCGTCAAAAGGACGGATCCGAACAATATAATCAATGAACTTACTCTGAAAGACAAGCGAGTCTCCCTGTTCATTGGCCGTTGTCTCAAAATACGGGTCGAGCATAAATTGGGTGAATTTATCTTTTTTTTCTGTCAACATTGATCTTATTCGAACCAAAAACGCGTCAACATCTTCCAAAGACAGATCCGTTTGAACACGGTGAATGGGATCAATTAACGTAAAGATCTTTGCCTTCCATTGATAAATAATGATCTCTCCGTTATCGCCGATAAAATCAAAAACGGCGTCTTCTCCGAAAATAGTCGAAGTCTTAATCTCCGTAACAAGTTCGTTATCGGTCATTCTAACAGTGCTGTCAATTCGAAAGATCTTTTGAACCGCGGACTGTTCCTGCGCTGTTCCCGATAACAACAAGACACCAAAAAAGAAGATAAAAATAAAAAAAGACCGGACGCTTGAAACGGCGGTCTTCTGTTTCTGTTCATTTCGGCAAAACATGACTCAATACCTCCCTGTATTGTCCTTCTTGTTAAAAGAAAGAATGCTCTTAAAGTTTCGACAAACAGAATTGATTGCGAAAGACCTTTTCGAGCCTGCAAAGACATTGACGCATTGACAAATACGCCAATGTTTTCGTTTCGAACCGTTGCGGATGCCTGATCCCGCAAGGATCAAAAACGGCATTTCGTCAGACGGCGGTATTATACCGCTTGCCGTTTTTCCAATTTGTCTTTGAGAAAATTCCCGATTAACCAAAGAGTCAATCGGGAACGAGACAGTAAAACGATTTTTGTTTGCAGCAAAATCCCGTCAGCCAACAAGCCGGATCCGTTTTACCATTAAATTTAACCTCAAAACTTATTTTGGTCCAAGAGTGCAAATAATTCGTCTGCCCATCTGTTTGGAAGGCGTTTCAACTTTAGCGACATCTTCCAGCCGGGCAATGAATTGGTCCATCAGTTTTTCACCGTCGGCGATATAAGCCATTTCGCGGCCTTTAAACTGAATACTGACTAATATTTTGTCTTTTTTGGCAAGAAATTCCCGGGCTTTGTTCAATTTGACAAGAACATCGTGTTCGCCCGTTTTCGGACGAAGTCTTAGCTCTTTAAGCGCCGGTGCGGTATTCTGTTTTTTTACCGTCTTTTTCTTCATTTCGTAACGGAACTTACCGTAATCGATAATTTTACAAACCGGCGGATTCGCGTCCGGCGCTACTTCAACAAGATCCAGATTCACTTTACGCGCCCGACTGAGCGCGTCCTGAACCGACATAACGCCGACCTGTTCTCCCTCTTCGCCGATGACTCGCACCTGAGGTACGCGAATCATTTCATTAATCCGTTGTCCGAATTCCTTACTGTCAGTCCTCCTCAATACCATAGATTCTCCGTAAATACCTTTATAACTGTAAACAAAACTTTCTTTTCAGGCAATGCCCTTTTTAAATGAGAAAGAAAAAATACATTTTTTCAACTCTTGAAAAAACACAACTATTGTAATTTTAACAATATAGCCGTCAAATGCAACAACATTTTCAAAAAGATTCCGTTTTTATCCTAAAATATTCTTTAAAAAACAAAAAATCTGTTTTTACTCACTCGTATCATTTTCGTTTTTTACTTTTCCAACGATCATTAAATTTCGCGAAATCGTTTTTTCCGTCCATTTTATCGGCAGTCATCAGACTTTAAAAAAAGAAGTCCATTATAACGACGGCAGACTATTTTCAACGTTCTCCGAATTAAACGCGGGGACACTTTCCGAATTTAGATCTCCCGCGGAAATTTTGGGATCGGGATCCTTTTTCGAATTTTCAGGAGCGGACACAGAAATTTCTTTGGGCATCCATTGACCGGAAACCGAGGACGGCTTCTTTTTTTCTTTAAGAACACTCGTTTTGACCAGATCCTGAAAACCGGGAAAGCGCGAAAACTGCTCGTCATGCTGGGTCACCATCAGACGTATGACCAAAAGCTTTTGGTCCAAATCGCCGGAACCTTTGGTGAAAAAATAATGACCGAGTCCGCGCGTATTTTCATCCAGTGACCCGACAACCAAAAATTGACCAGGCCGGAGTGCATGACTGGATTTCAGATCGTCAAAGGTTTTCGACGGCTGCTCCTGCGAACGGACAAGCTGCGCATGTTTGTATTTGGCCACCATTTGCGGCGAACCGAACCGAACAAGAGGGGTCAGTTCAAATTCAACCGATCCGTCAGGAATTTTATTAATACCGACTGACATGAACGTTCGGGCATCCTGATAAGTCTGACCGATGAGCTGACCTTCTTCCCAACTTAAAACAGGAATACAGGGAACAACATCTTCCCGAAGTTCGATCAGACTTTTGCGTCCTTCCGACAGAGTAACCGGCTTGGAAACCGCCGCGGGGATCTCCTCCTTGTTCGGATCGATCTCTTCTTCAACGCTTGTTCGAAGCGGAAGCCCTTTTAATGCCAACAACCGGGAAAGAGATTCCGGAACGGACGCTCCAATTATGCCTGTTCGAAATCCGTTATCCCGAAGCTTCTTGCGTATTTCCCAATCGAGTTCCTGTTCGTCAACGTCATGCCATAACTCATCGACCAAATATCGATTGTAATACGGAACATTCACCAGCAGAACGTCAAACGTAACCACCTCCGCCGGCAAGATCTTTCGGGCTGTCTCAACAGCCGTTCGATCCGGCAAATCAGGCTCTTTGAGCAATTGACAGCCGCAAAGGTTCAGCAATACTGAAACCGAGATCGCCGTCAAAATCCAATATCGATTGAACATTCCGTCTTTATTTCCATCCGAAAATACATTCGGCGTTAAATTATATAGTTTTGAAAACAAACAACGGAAAGAATAATAAAATTTTGACAGGCGGTCAAGTCCTCTTTATCAATTAATTATTAAAATCCACTCTTCTGATAATTAATCACATAATCTATATTTCATACGATATAGATAGATATTTTTAAATTCTTTTTAACAATTTATTTGGGCAGACAAAGAACACGAAAACCGACATCGAACACATTGGCCTGCGGTTCAAAGCGCCGAACCTGATCCGCCCCGGCATGAAGCGGCGGTGTATACCAGGATCCGCCGGCGACGATCATTTTTTTATTTCCTTTTTCATTAATGGATTCGCTACTCGTCCACTCGGACACATTTCCCTGAATGTCATAAAATCCCCAAGGATTCGGCAGATAACTTCCGATGGGGGCGGAAACCCGGGAACGGTCATCTCTGTTTATATCGCCGGGCCGCCAAGCGGGAAGAACATTCGGTCGGTTGCGCCAGCTGAATTTGCTGATTTCAATCAAACGTTTGTCGGCAAGATTTTCTTTATCGCTGAAATCGGCGTTAAGAGGACCAAACCAGAAGGGGGTTTTGGCTCCTGCCAACGCGGCAGTTTGCCATTGATCCAGCGTTGGAAGAACGAACCTGCGGCCCGTCTTCGAGGAGAGCCAATCGCAAAACGCTTTCGCTTCAAACCAACTAACCCGGGCGACAGGCTGATTATACCTGGAAAGAAGGTGCCCTTTTTCTCCCGGACTAAAATGAATAAAATCTCCGTATTCAATCCCGGTATCATGCCCCGGCCGGAACAGTCGGTATTGTTCATTGGTGATCTCAAACTGTCCCAATTTAAAGTTTGTCCCCGGAACAGAAACGAGTTTCAGTTCGATTCCGTTGGCAAGAGGAATACTTTCAATATCAGCCTTGGAATAGAGCGTTCCCGAAGGATCGGTCCCGCCAGAACTCTTTTGATCTTTGAAAACGGCGTTTCTCGGATCCTCCTTCGTCTGTTCGGCAACCGAAGCTGACGGACGGACAATTTCCGGATTGTCTTCCAGTTCAGGTGATTTTCCGGTATAAAGATTCCGCAGATCGGTTCGACGTTTGTATTGATGAGCGACCAGCGCGGCGTCATCATAATTTCGGATATCCCCCCAATTTCCGTGATACGGCGCGTTCAAATCGATCCAGGTGAACAGCCGATCCCAAGAGCCGGAATCAAGCTTGACGCCATAATGACCGTTTTGCAAATGCTGGATCAGATGATCCGAATCGGCATGAAATTCATAAGGTTTATGAACACTCATTTGACTTTCTTTGGTTGGAGTCCGGACAAACCGGCGGAGCTGATAATAAGAAGGCGAAAAGAGCGCTTTTGTATTGATCGAGAATTTATTATCCTGAAGCGGCTTATGTTCTCCTGTTCTGAAATCGGGAACAAAGACCTTGGCCGGATCCGCTCCTTTTTTGGTCAGAATTTCTTTGACTTTAGCGCTTCCCGGCTGATGGCATTCAAGGCAGTACCGATCGAGAATGGGCTGAATTTCGCGTTCGAAACTGAAGCCGCGCGCGGGTCCGTAAAACGGTTTGATGTCAACAGGTTTGGATTGCGCGGCAATTGTTCGCGGCATTGTCGGGGAAGTTTCATTTTGTTTTTCATGACAACCGATACAGGAGACGGATTCCCCGGGCATGGCGGTGATCCAGCTTCTCATGACTTGAATCGCCTTTCCGTTGGCGTCCAACGGTTGAAACGCAAGCGGCGTATACGCGGGGATCTTGAAAGCGGCGGATCCGTCTTCATAAACAGGAACGGTTCCAATGATCCGTTTGGGATCCCAAGGTCCGTCAAGACCGACGCTGTGAGGCTCCGCGCCCATTCCCTGATAGCTGAACTGATAACTGAAAATACGAAGTGCTTTGACCGTTCCGCGGGGAACACCCTTGAGACCTTCTCCCTGATAAATATCGGCGATAAAGACATCGGCATCGCCCCGTTTCGGATCGATTCGGTCGGGAATCGTCGTCTGACGTTCTGTTTTACGAATCGGAACCGGTTCATAAAAGGCGAATCCCTTCTCCTCTTTGATCGGAACAATATTGTCAAAAACGTCAACCAAACAGACCGTCCAGGGCGCGGACTCATTCATTTTGCAGGAGACGAGAAAATACTTTTCGCTCAACGGGAACGGGTGAACGAATTTCGGCCAGGTCTGCTCGATTGGAAGATCAAGCGTTTGCGGAAGGACTCGTTTGCCCCGTCCTGGAATACGCTGAATTGCCCCTTCGGCTTCCTGACGGCCTTTGGCGGGATCAAAAATAACCAAATCACCAATACGGTTCAGTTCATGATGGCCGGTAACAATCGCAATGAATTTGGTCGGATGATCCGGGATCGGACGGGCATAAAACATTGAGTTCGGCCAGTAAGATCCACTTCCGTAAAGTTCCGACTGATTTGTTCCATCAGGATTCATATGAAATAAAATCCGCGAAAACGCGTGCGGCAGATCGGTATATTCCCAGCGCAGATACATGATCCGTCCGTTGTTCATGACAGTCGGGCACCAATCGTGATCCTGTTCAATCGTAAGCTGCCGAATCGTATCATTTTTTTCTTTTAGATAAAGATTACAGACATGACCGGAACCGTTAATACAGGGAACGCCGGTAAAACAGGCCGTTGAGCAAAAAACGATTCTGCCGTCTGGAAGATAACAGGCGTCGTAATTGTCGACATCGTTGTCATTGATCAACGGAAGAAGGGCCGGTTTGTTTTTTGAAGCGAGTGAAAGTTCCCAAACGCGCCAGCGGTTGTTATTGGCCCTGTCCGGCATTGAAAAAAGAAGCTTGTCCGCATCATAATGAAGTTCGATATCGCCGACGAATTCATCGTTGGCCGGCTTGTAAACAACGGTTTCTGATCCGCGGCGCCAATTGAAACGGATCAGTTCGTTTTTATGTCCAGTCGGTTTTAAAACGGAATTACTGTTATAATTTTCGGGAAACGATTTGGCTTTCGGGTTGCGTCGAATCATCAGGATCTCGTCAAAATCAAGTGTCGGATTGGCCAGAAGAGCCTTTTTTTGAAGCGCCGCGAAATCGGCCGAAACGGCGTCCGCTTCCGCTTTCGTTTTAACAGATCCCGCTCTCTTTTCCAGTTCGGCGAGTTTTTTCAGATACTGACCGGCCTCGGGATAATCGGATCCGAACGATTCGGCGATATCTTCAATGGCAAGACGAAGTCCCTGAAAATCGGGATTCTTCCAAAGAGGCGGCGTCAGATCGGCCGGATCAATTTTTGTTCCCGAGACCCGAACAAGATTTAAAAGCATGTTTTCAAAATTAGCGCGAAATTCCGAATCGACATGATGATCGTAAACCGGATGAATCAACCAGGGAAAAACCAATAGCGCGTTTTTTCGATCCGCAATGTCAGAGGGCGCTTTTTGATCGGGTATTTTTTTAACGGCGTCCAACGCGGCAGATCCGCCCCAAAGCGGAATCGAATACGGGGTATTGGTTGAAGCGTATTGAACGACATTCGGCGAACCGGTCTTCATTTCAGTGTAAACAAAATAACAGGCGTTCGTCATCCAAACAGTGTTGCGGTCGTTGGAAGTATTGGCAAAAAGACGCGAATTCGGATTGACCGGAACGATTCCGACCTGCATCCGGTCGTCACCAAAAGTCACTCTATTGAAATCAATCGGACCGAATCCCAGTTTGCCGAACAGAGCGCAGGCCCCGCCGGTCAAAACAATTCCTTTATTGGGCATGAGATAAAAATTTTTCAACTGTTCGACAATTTTGTCATTGAACAGAGCGGTATCCTTTTTCGGACCATCTCCTTGAAATATCAGCAGTTTATCAAAATTGGAGATCGAAACCGGGGACCCATCGCGATGAACAAACTGACCGTCGGTCAAAGGATGAATGACGGTGAATTTCAAATCAGCGGCCGTTCGGTCAAGCCGGGCAATCGTATCCGCCATAAGATTCGCTTCCGGTTCAAGGATCAGCTTCGGCGGCTGATCCAGCAGAAGACCAACGGAACACTCTTTTGCTTCGATAAAAGCACAACAAAAACAACTTCCGAGAAAGACGATGAACGCGGTCAAAAATCCGTATCTCATTTTGGCTCCTTTTATGGTTCGGTATTTTAAGGCCGATATTTTAACTGCTCTCCGTTAAAATTTCCGCCGATTGGCAATATGAATCGGCTGTTCTTTAAACGATGGAACGGAAAATTTATCTTTAGATTCGGTATAATATCGATATTTTACCCCGATTTTTATTGCGGCGGTATTTCGATCTTGTTTATTTTAAAATATTGCGGTACAAAAGTCAACAAGACGATCGGTTTTTAGAAAAGATCTTTTTTCAGAACGATTTTCTCTTGCGGAAAGATCAATGCAAGAATGTGAAAATGCAAATATTCGAACCTCAGGACACGAAAGTGAAATGCCAAAATTCCCAAAGTGTCAGAAGAAGATCTTTTTATTCTGTTTCTTTGAATTTTCCGTTATTTCCGCCGATTCTTTTCATAAATCGACCGCTCTTTTGACGTTGGATCGGAATTTTCATAACAGAACCAGCCTGCAAAGTCCGAACGGCATAAAGAAAAATATTTCTTGACATCCCTTCGTCCTTCATTTATACTTTTTATCAGAAGGTCAATTCAGATCCATTAAAGTTTTATTGAAATCGAAATTATACTGCTTTTATTTTAGATTTTCCGTCAACTCCGCCGATTGACTGCGTGAACCGGCTGTTCTTTTGCCATTGGAACGGAAAATTCATGATCAGATCGGCATAATTGCATTTCATCACAAGCGCCAAAGTTTCAAAATAAATTCCGCTTGGAGAAGAAAGGAACATTTTTATGAAAAATACGCTGCTGCTTTTGCTGGCGGTTTTTTTATTGCAAACAACGCTACCGACCCCCGGTCCGGCCCAAACGGATAATACGAAAGAGCCCGTTCCTTCCGGAATTATGAAAAACGTCGACGCCTGGTTAAGCGAACAGATCCGGCAAAGAGTCAAAAAAGACAAGGGCTGGAAATGGGCAACGAAAATGCCGTCGGAAGATCATTTTCCGACGTTCAATGTTACCGTTAATGGGAGAAAAATCGAAACAGTCAAGTTTCAGGAGATCTCTTACGCGGACATTCCCAACGCACCGAAATTCGATATTGAGATCACCGCCAATATTCCGCTTGAATCGGTCCAAATCAGTCCGCGCTCGTACCATCAGAACGGAGTTATCGAACAGAGGAAACTTGCTGATGGAATCGGATCTGCCCCCTTGTTTTCAAAGGCCGGAAAAGAAGTAATGAAACTGTCGCTGGACCAGCCGCGCAAACTCATTTTAACCTTTAATAACGATTACCGTCTTTTTCTGTTCGCCAACGGACCGGAAAAATATCCGGTCAAAAAAGATGCCCCCTCTGTTGTTCCGCTTTCAAAATATCAAGTCGATTCGACCGGTCAACAAGACGCGACGGATCTCATTCAGCAGGCAATCGACGATGTCTCGAAGATCAAGGGGACCCTTTATATTCCGCGCGGCTGTTATAAAATCAATCAGCTGCGGATGAAAGACGATGTTACTCTTTATCTGGAACGGGGGGCCGTTTTAAAACTGTCGGACGATCGCGAAAAACAGCTTGCAATTCGGGAAGAAAATCTCAAATTCGGCATTCAGTTTTTTGCGCCGATTCTCTGTTACAAAGTGAAAAATGTTCGGATTTGCGGTTACGGAACGATCGACGGCAATGGCGACCGGCTGGCCCAGCGGAATGATTTTACCACCCGGGGCTTTTTCCGGCTCGTTCATTCCGTCGATTGTCAGAACCTTCAAATTTGCGATGTTATTCTTAAAAACCCCCAACGCTGGAATACCCATCTGGCCAATACAGAAAATATCCTGTTGGAAAATATCAAGATCATCAACAGTATTAATATTTGCAATACCGACGCGATTGATCCGGACAATTCAAAAAATGTTCTGATAAAAAACGTCTTTGCTTATTCGTCCGACGACAGTGTTGTCATTAAAACCTCCGCTCGATGGCATGACAGCAAACGAACCGAAAAAGAATTCATCAATTCGGAAAACATCCGCGCTTGCGATTCCGTTTTCTGGACAAGAGCCAACGCTCTTAAAATTGGAACCGAAACGTTCCGCAATATAAAAAATGTTGTCTTCGAAAACAACGATATTGTTCACTCTTACTGCGTTCTGACTCTTGAACTGAAAGAAGGAAGCAAAACGGACAACGTTCAATTCGTCAACAACCGCGTTGAAACGATTGGCGATGTCAGTAAAGGACGTCTTCTGAATTTCGCTGTTCGCCGTTATATTTACCAATCTCAAATCAACGAAGTTTCCGACCGTCCTTCTTACGGACAGCTGACCAACGTTCTGATCAAAGATCTTTCCGTCGATAAAAAGCCCGTCGGCCGATCCAAAATCGAAGGCTGGGATGAAAACTCATTCATTAAAAATGTTACTTTCGACAATGTTCTTCTCGAAGGAACCAAAGTTCTCAAACCGGAACAGTTCGATCTTAAAATCGGAAAATACGCTGACGGGATCCTGTTCAAATAACATTTGAAAAAATTTGTCCGGACAAATATACCCGGTCCCGTTATGAATTTTCCATTATAATGTCAAAAGAACAGCCGATTCACGAAGTCAATCGGCGGAAATAGCGGAAAATTTAAAAGGAGAACAGTATAAAAATCACCCGAATCAATCCGGACAGGAAGATCTGAACTTGACGCGTTTTGGAAAGATCGGTATATTTCAGATTCATTAGTGTTTTTCGCCGATCCGTCAAAGACCTCCCGAATCTGAAAAATGATCGGGAGCCGGGACGACCACCCGTCTGTTTTCAGTAATACCGATTACTCTTTATTTTTCCTGCTCCAATACCGGATCAGTGCGAGTCAAAAAGTCAACCGGCGGAACAATAAAAATGTCGGCAGTATACAATTTTATTCAAATTAAAAATCGCCCGATAAGGATGTCGTTATGCAGTCAACGGTTAAAATAATTTTGTTTTTTTTTCTCTTTTGCGTCAGCGCGAATTTTTTTTCCGCAAAGGAAACAAAAGCCGATGAACCGAAAAAAACGGTTTTGAACGGTTCGGATCTTGATCAGTTTGAAAAATCGTTTCTGACAATTCTTCTGGAAACAGGGAATTTAAACGAATTTTTCGAAAGCTATCCGGTTTATGTCTCAATGAGCGTTTACATTCGAACGTATCGAACGGAACTTCAATCGCCGCAAAAAGAGGCTCGGGACATCATTCGGGAAAAAGTCAATGAACTTCTTCAGTCGGCCAACGGTCAAACAATCAGCGGTTTTCTCGATAAGTTTTCGGAAAAGGAACCGCAAATGGTTCGGACCGTTCGGGATCTTGTCCAGAAGATGAAAGATCGGGAAAAAGATGCCGATCCTGACCAGTTGGCGCAAGCGGTTGCATCGATCAAAAAGAGTCTTCGAACAACGTTGCGGACATTAAACGGCGAAACAGTCATTAACGCTTCTTCGGCGCGAAATTTGTTTAATTCGCTTTTTCGGGTAATCGCATCATTTGATCAGGAAAAGGATTTCTTTCTTGCGGCGGCCTTTTGTGAATCGTTCATGCCGGAACTTTTAGCCGATCAGGACGGTAAAAAAGAAGGAACTCAAAAAGTCGTCAATTTTTACAACTACTTTTTCGAAGGCTGTACCGGACCTGAATTTCTTCAAAAGATCACCGCAATGGATTCATTCAAAGAGATCTGTCAGTCGCTCACCTCCGAATATAAAAACGCTGATGAAAAAAAACGGGCGCAAATAAAAGAGCGAATGCAATTTTATAAAAGCAAAGTTCAGGAAACAGATTCCAAAAATAAAGAAACAGTCAATAAGGCCGCTCAATGACAAACGATCCAAACGCTTCTTTTAACTCTTCTCAAGAGCCGGACCAATCGTTCGAAATCTCTTCCGGACCATCTCCCAAAATTT
>CAZZEF010000020.1:3045-18078 GCA_964652875.1 uncultured Planctomycetaceae bacterium | reverse complement strand
TACGCTGAAAAGATCTGTCAATACGCGAGTGTTCTGGCACTGGTTCTGCTTCTGATTCGGACGATTGTTTATTTTTTCGGCGGATTCGTACCCGTTTGGGCGAATTTCGCGCTGGCAATTCTCGTTTCCGGCGCGGTCGGCTATCTGACCAATTACGTCGCCATTCAAATGATCTTCAAGCCTTATGAAAAGAATCCGCATCATTTCTTTTCTTTGATCACTTTCGGACTTTGGCAGCAGGGACTTGTTCCGCGCAATAAAAATCAGATCGCCGTCGAACTGGGACGAGAAATAGAAAATAAACTGCTCAATCCGGAAAAAATGGCCGGCGAACTTTGCGAAACCGCGGCCGCCGTTTTTCAAGATCAAAATATTTTAAACAAAATCGCCGACGAAACCCGTCAGATCTGCCGCGAAAACGAAACCGCGATTCTTGATTTTCTTTATCCGCAAATCGAAACAGCTCTCGCCGATTTTCTCGACCGGCTTCTGACGGAACAAAACGCCGATCTTTTTTTCAATGAAAAAATTGAACCCTGGCTCCGAAAAGAGGAGACAAGACAATTCATTGCGGAAATGACCGTTCGATTCGCTCAAAAAAGATCGGCTCAGATTATCGATCTTTTAAAAAGTCAGCTTCATGATTTCGTTTATAACTTTCTTTCCAAAAATGTTCTCACCAAAATGATGGCAAAGTCACTGGCCGACGGCTTGGTCAAAAGTATTCCCTGGACTGAGCTTGAATGGAAAATTTATGACAAACTCCGGGAAGAAAAAACAGTCGAACTTGTCCGGGAAGAGCTGCTTCATGTCGTTTCTCAAATCAAGGATCAGCTCGCCTCCCCGCAAGGACGAAACAAACTCAATTCGTTTTTACAGGAATTAAAAATTGATCTTAAAGGCAATCTCGCCGTCTGGCTTCAAGACTCTCTGCCGAAAATGATACGCCGCGCAATTGAGTCGCCCGGCTTGAAAAATTGGATCGAAGAAAAACTGATTCCCGCATCCCGGCCGAAACTGGAAAGCTGGCTCAAAGCAAATGGAAAAGAATTCATTATCAATCGGCTCAATATCGCAGGACGCGTTCAGGAAGCCGTCGATAAACAGGATGTGCGCGAATTTCATCAAATGATCAACCGACTGGCCGCCAATCATTTAAGCGCGATACAGGTTCTCGGATATCTTCTTGGCGCGATCATTGGAGCTGTTCAAGCGGTTCAACTCCTGTTTTCTAACGATTCGATTACCGATTTACCGTTCTAACATTAAAAGAGCAGTCAATCGGCGGATCTTTAATACTGTTTTTATTTTAAATTTTCCGTCATGACCGTCGATTGACTGCGTGAATCGACTGTTCTTTTAACGTTATAACAGAAAATTTATGATGGAACCGGTATAAAAGGAGAGCAGTATAAAAAGGATTGGCGCCGTTCTTTTGAATTCCCAATATCGCGGCGCTCATTTCAAGATCAATGCAGGAACAGAAGTTCGGCGTAAGTCGGAAGGGGCCAGAATTCATCGTCGACAATTTTTTCAAGCGAGTCGACCGCAATTCGAAGCTCCTCCATTTCGGGAAGGATCTTGTCCCGGCAGAATTCTGTCTGTTTCTGTATTTTCGTTTTCGGTTCTTTGGCTAAAATTAATTTAAAATTCTTGATCCTGGCGATCAGCAGATCAATGCCCGAATCCAGTTCCGCAAGCATTTCTTTTTGAAGAGGACTTGTTACTGAACCGGCAATCCCGTTTTTATATCGAAGCGCGGCGGGCAGAATTTTTGTTACGGCAATATCAAGCGCCGTCTGCGCTTCAATACCGATGATCACGGTGTAATTTTCGGCCAAAATCTCGTAACGACTTCTTAATTCCGATTCCTTGTAAACATCCATTCGGGTAAACAGTTCGATCGATTTTCGGGAAATAATGCAGGGAAGACAATCAGCCGTATTCGGAAGATTCGAAAGTCCCCGTCCGGCCGCTTCTTTGGTCCATTCTTTCGAATAACTGTCGCCGCTAAAAAGAACTTTTCCGTGTTCCCGAACCTCTTCGACAATAAGATTTTTAACCTCTTGACGAAAATCGGTTCCCATCGTCAACGCTTTTTCCAGCCGGTCCGCGTAAACGGCGAGACTGTCCGCGACGATTGTATTCAAGACGGTTGTCGAACCGGCAGGACTTTGACTTGATCCGACAGCGCGAAACTCAAATTTTTCTCCGGTAAACGCGAAAGGACTCGTTCTGTTCCGGTCACCACTGTCCCGGGCCAGAACGGGAAGCTCCGGCAATCCGAAATCAAGAGGACTGATCTCGGTGGCCGGATTAAACGACCCGCTGGCCAAATGCTCAAAGATCCGATCAAGAGCCCCGCCAAAAAAGACGCTGATGATCGAAGGCGGAGCTTCGTTGCCTCCCAGTCGTCGATCATTACCGGCACCGCAAACACTGGTTCTCAAAAGATCGCCATAAAGATGAACCGCTCTTAAAACAGCCGCGCAAAAGAGCAGAAACTGATCGTTCATCCAAGGTGTTTTGCCCGGATTGAAAAGATTTTCGCCTTGATCGGTTATGAGCGACCAATTGTTATGCTTGCCGCTTCCGTTGACGCCGGCGAAAGGTTTTTCATGAAGGAGACAAAGGAAGCCATGACGCGCCGCAATGCTTTGCAGCAGACGCATCGTCAGCATCTGATGATCAGTCGCCAAATTGGAGGATTCATAAACGGGCGCCAATTCAAACTGACCGGGCGCGGCTTCATTATGCCGGGTCTTGACAGGAACGCCCATTTGAACAAGTTCCCGTTCGACTTCGCACATAAACGCTAAAACGCGTTCGGGAATCGCGCCGTAATAATTGTCATCCAGTTCCTGTCCTTTCGGCGGCTTGGCCCCGAATAGAGTTCTTCCGGTAATCAGCAGATCCGGTCGCAACATTGCCAAACGGCGGTCGACCAGAAAATACTCCTGTTCGATTCCCATTGACGTATCGACTTTTTGAACCGTTGTATTGCCGAAAAGACGCAAAATACGAACCGCCTGCTGACCAACCGCACGATTGGACCGCAAAAGGGGCGTCTTTTTGTCGAGCGCTTCGCCGTTCCAACTGACAAAGAGCGTTGGTATGACCAAAGTTGCCCCGCTGGAATAGCGGAGAATAAAAGCCGGACTGGTCGGATCCCAAGCCGTGTATCCCCGCGCCTCGAACGTTGCCCGAAGTCCGCCGGAAGGAAAACTGCTGGCGTCTGACTCGCCGCGAATCAGTTCCAGTCCGCTGAACTTGGCCAGCGATCCGCCGTTTTTCGTCGGTGTAATAAAACAGTCGTGTTTCTCCGCCGTACTCCCGGTCATCGGCTGAAACCAATGAGTATAATGAGTGGCCCCGTGTTCCAAGGCCCAATCTTTCATTACCGTCGCAACCGTCTCGGCTATCGCCGGATTGATCGGACGGCCCAGCTTGATCGTTTCCTGAAGCGACTGAAAAACAGACGGGGGAAGACGCTGCTTCTGGACCGCTTCATTAAAAACCAGCCGGCCCAAAAGCAAAGTAAAATCTTCTTGATTCGATTCCGTTTCGACTCTTCGACCGGCTCCTATCGCAACGACGGTTTCATGCCGTATATTGCCGCTCATCTGTTTTCCTTTGCAAAAATTTATCTATATTCCAAACCGTTCAAGTCGAATCCCGTTCGATCTGAATCAGGCTTGATCTGAATTCAATTAACGGAATCTGATTAAGCAAATCAATTACGCTTGAACTCATTTCTTCCGAAAATCGATCAATCCGACGTTGATTTTATCCGATTTCAGCTTAACACGAATACCCCAAGAAAGACTTTTATAAAAAAATCAGCCGTTCGACTGACTGGAATGTTCATTGATGAAATTTTCGGCCAGCGCCAAACTTTCATGCCAATCACTCAATCCGATCACCGTTTCGTTCAAAACGCAGGATTCCAAAAGGCCGAATAAAAGAGCGGAAGCCTTTTCCGCGTCATGCACGACAAAAGAGCGTTCTTTAATCGTTTCGAGGATCAAGCGCTTTAAAACGACCCTCATTCCGATCGTGTACCGCCGAACCTTCATTCGAACATCGGAGCCTGCCTGCTTTTGAATCAGGAGATAATCAAGAATAACGGCCAAAAAAACGCGCTGCCGGGACATGAGCCGAACGGTCAGCCGAAGTACACGCCGCAATTTATCAATCGCGGCCAAATCGCGACGCTTCATAATTTTATCGACCACCTCCGACAAATCGTCGGTCAGCCAGCGCACCGCGTAAATAAAGATCTCTTCCTTGTCTTTGAAGTATTTATAAATCAAGGTTCTTGAAATTCCGCATCGGTCGGCAATTTTCTGATAAGTTACTCCGGAAAAGCCTTCTTCGGCAAACAGAGCGAATGCATGCTGCAAAATAAGATTTCTTCGTTCTTCATGATTGACTAAAAAGGTCATGACTGTTCCCGACTACTCAATTTACGAAATGTTCTTGTTTATACTGTCAGCATTTTTTCATTTTCCCGACAGTTGAGTTTGTAAACCTGCTGTTCTTTTAATGACAGAACAGGAAAAAGTAAAGTGTAATCGACAAAGACGATTTTTCAATTGGCTTTTACCGATTGCGTTTTGCTTTTCTTTCACGCAATCAACGGACGCCGAAATTTTTATACCGCTCTCATTTTAATTTTTCGCCGATTGACTTCGGGAATCAGTTGTTCTCCGGACATTGGAAAGAAAATTTCATAATAAAACCGATAAATTCCGACTGACAATACGGAGAACAGGCGCGTTTCTTCCTTTTGAATAAAATTTACAACTGACTTTTTTAATAGTTAAAGAGCCGGAAAATATTTTCGGTCCAGTCCGGAAAACATCTTCGGCTCTTTGCTTTAAAACGATTGCCCCGGTCGCGTTTGTTTTTCGTTTCACCGTCACCCCTTTCGATGTCTCAAAAGGGGATCAGAAGAGCGAAACAGAAACTTTATTCCGCGAATAAAATTCCGGTCGTTTTCAATAGGATCTCATTACAAAAACGCTTTGAGCGGGAAATTATCGGGAACTTTCTTTTCCGATTTTGTCTGCTCCTGCATCCAGGCACGGGCCGTTTGCTGAATTTGAGTTTTAAATTCCGAACTGTTATCGTATTTCAGGATCGGATACTTAACCAGGATCTTTTCCCAAGCTTTAACCGCTTTGTCCAAATGCTCGGCGGCCTTGGCCGGTTCCGTAACGGCAAGTGTCTCTTCTTTCTGAACTTCTTTATAAGAAGGTTCGGCTTTATTCACCATCAGTTCAAGGAAAGTCTTGAGCGGATAGTTTTCGAACAGACCGGTTGTTTTCGCTTCATCCAGTTTGGCGGCGGGCAGTTTTTCGAACGCTTCGATATAAAGTCGGCAAGCTTCAAGAGACTTGTCCCGAATTTCTGGCAACGGAGCCAATTGGTATTTTTCACTTCCGCTGTTAAAGCCGGCGGCAGATCCCATTAAGTGTTCGGCATAATCCCGGGCCTTTTCGAAATTCTTTTCCTGCATCATTTTTTTGATGTAAGCAATCGACATATCCAATGATTGATTATACGATTTTACCGGACCATAATTTCTCAAGAGATCCTGGAAGGGGAATTTTTCCGGAAAGACCGTTTCCAGTTTATCCAGAACGAGTACGTATTTATCGATTTCCTCATGAAAATCGGAAAGGAACTGCGGCATTCCGGCAATATCCTCGAAACCGGGTTTGGCCAGAAGTTTTGTCCAGTATTCCATACTTTTCAGGAATGCCTGATTGGCTTCTTCATGCTGCGCGGCCCTGTATTTCAAGCTGACATTATATCGGTATTCCCGGGCTTTTCGAGCTTCTTCCTGCTGTTCGACGACAACTCGGCGGTAATGTCGATTGTAATCCAGAATATCGCGAAACATTCCGGAGAATCGGGCTTCTTCTTCCAACCGGGTGATCTCGTCGCAAATATCGCGGGCTTCCAGCTGACCATCTCCTTTAATGTATCCAGCCAAGACTTCAGGAGTAACAATGATCAAACCGCGCGCCTGTCCTTCCCATTCACCAAGATTGTTTTCGGTGATTCGCAGTTTAAGGTTATCCGCTTCCGTGCGCAAAGCCTCCGGAACACGGACGATCTTAAGCTGTTCGGCATCGTAAAAAGACTCCCGGATCTTTTGAAGATCGGTTCGCCAGTTTTTCCATTTGGGCTGTTCGCCGTATTTGCCGTCCAAATAATCGCGAAGGTTTCGATAAGGGGCATCGACCTCTCCGTAAATATAATCGTTGGCCGGACGCGGATCAAGCAGTTTCGGAAGCAGGGACGCGCGCTGCTCGTTAGTCAGCTCTTTATTCCAGCGGTCCCAGGCAATACTGTTGCGGTTCATTCCCTTGGGAAGCATCGATTCCAGTTTTTGGGTCAGTTCCTCAATTTTCGCTTTCGCGTCGACGTATGTTTGAAGCGAAGTGAACCGATATTTGCCCGGATTGGTTTTATCCTCAATTGTTGTTTCAACTTCAAGTTTTGTAAAATCTTTCCAAGCGGCTTCCGCGTGTTTCCAAGCGGCGGCGGCATGATCGGCATCGAAGACCGGCGTATCGTTTCGGGTAACGCCGCAGCCGTCCATTTCCATCCATTCCGCATAACGGATCAAATTCATTCGGCTTCGCGAATAGAAGATCAGTCTTGTTTCCTTGCCGATACTTCCGCCATTATCCTTGAGCCGTTCCGCTTCAAGATAATACTCACGACCAAAAAGCCAGTTATCCCATTCGCCGTTGTAATTCTGATTCTTATGAAATTCAGCGTCTTTTCGAAACTGGCGGCGATACTGATTTTTCTCGTCCGCGATACCGATTTTCTGCGAAATGGTCCAGCCCGCTTTACTGTAAAGCCGGGGCTCCTGACTGTTGTATTCCGTTCCTTTTTTCAGGAAGTTGAAGCCCCGAATGACCCATTCATAACGCTGACGATAATCGTCGAACTGTGCCGAAGCGTTGTATGCAAGCTTCCAGCCGACGAAATCCCAAATCGTCACGAAATGCGGTTCAAGCATAATGATCTCGTTTCCGGTCGCGACAACGTTATCCCAGTCGGCGCGTTTTTCGTACTCAAGCGAACGGTGCCAAAGAAGAGCGACCGCAACGCCGCGCATACCGAACGTCGCCAGTTTCATCGTACTTCCGGCCGGATCAATCGCGCCGAGATTCGTTTCCGCGAGACCTTCTTCATTGCGAAGCTGCGCCAGCCAGCCGCCGTGAATACTGTCCTGAACAGGTTTGCCATCACTTCCGCGCTCGAACTGGGCAGGACTGCCGAGCATGTAAAGCGGGAAAATAAGAACGGCAATGATAATAATATAAATAATTTTTCGATAGAAACGTGATTGCTGCGTCATCTCGCCACCTCTCTGTTTCTAAGGATTACATATCCGACAATAAATAAAGGTACAATATACGCCAATGTCGTCAGAAGATGAACAAGGATCGTATTGCCCGGAATATCATAACCGGACGCAACACTGTTCATATAAATATTGTAAGGAGAAAACGACGGTATCGCCTGACCGATAATACTCAGGAAAAAACTGTCGATGAAATCGATAAACTTGATAATGGAGGTCGAAAGGTTTTTCGGCATTTCGGTCATCAGGTTATCATGTCCAATCAAACGGCTGAAGGCTTCAACCGGTCCGCCGCCGAGTACCTGACGGTACGCGACCTGCAAAAACAGCTGCTTGCAGAACGCCGCGATCATAACACCGAACGTCGAAACCATCGCCACCGGAGCGCTCAAGAACGTACTGAACAGGACTCCAAAGCAGACAATGATCAGCATCTGCTGCCAAAGTCCGAGATATCCTTTAAAGAAGTTCATGAAAACATTGGCGTCAAGAGCCCGAATATAAAGGTCAGGTTCCGCCGCGCCAAAATACTGGCCGTCTTCAATGCACTGCAGCCAGATCTCCAGTTTGCCGTCCGCAACGAAATCCTTATAAAGATCATAAGATTCCTTCCGCTCAAGGGCCGGAAGTTCAAACGATTTTTCCTGACCTTTGACTTTCAGCAGTCGGGGAGTCTCCTCAACTTTACTCGCATCAATCGATCTGGAAATCGAAAGCGCGTTGGCAGTATACTTCGCTGAGTTAAAAACGTTCGTTGTCGCGGTCAATCCGGTCTTCGGATTGCGGACAAGAAGCGTTCCCATAATCGTCTGCTCAATATTTCCTTTATGTGTTCGGAAAACACTGATCGTCATTTCGATCGGCAACTTGTCGCCGAATCGTTTTTCAGTAATATTATCGAACGTCCAGACAATGGCTTCCGCGGAAGCGCCGGCGACATAACTTCGATATTCCCATTCTTCACCGACGTTGATCCCTTTCGGTTTCTCAAAATCTTCGGCGTCGCGGAATTTCATCTTTCCGTAAATCGGAACTTTTGCCTGAAGCGTTCCGCTCTGCTCTTCAACGGTGTATCGGTAACGCTGACTTCCGGACTCGCCCTGTTCAACCTCTTTTCGGGTTACTTTATGCGTATGTCCGTTTGCCTGCGTCACATGAATATCGCCGTTGGCGTAAACTTCAATTTCGTGTTTATGTCCGTTTTGAATACGGGTTGTTCCGCGGGCGACGACAGTAGTCGGAGCGGCGTTTTCGGTATCGGCCGCAACGGTCGTCACGTCATCACCGTCAATAATAATATGATGGTGACTAAGACTTTGCGCGACGAAGACATAACTTAAAACGGTCATGAGCAAAAGAATGGCGGTTCCGACCGCGGCCAGTCCGACGATACGTCCGAGAACGATTTCACTGGCACGAACCGGCTTGGTAACAACGGTAAAAACGGTTTTGTTTTTAAAATCGTCCGCCAAGCTGATCGAGCTGAGAAAGATCGACAGCAGAAGGACAAGATAAGTCGTCGACGAAAAAACAAAACTCGTATAAAGCCGTCCGGGATCCTTGCCTTGCGGATCGATAAACCATCCGGCAAAAAGAAGCAGGATCAAAAAGACAACACAAACGATAATGACTTTTTTTCGAATTGATTCTTTGATGATCAGCCCGGCAATCGCGAGAACTCTTCGAAAAGAGATCCCAAACAGATCGGCGAAACTGTCAACAACGCCATGAAACAGTCGGGGAATCGACTGTTTCGGACCGGCGTTCACCAGAAGAAAGATAAAGCCGACAATCACAAACAGGACAAAGATTCCGACAACGGCCAAAAGCCAGTTCACGGAAGCCACTCCTATCCATTCTTTAAATAACGGTACTGGATTTTCTATTACCATCAGTCGTTTCCTCCGCCGCGAACACGTTTGCCCGGACGAGCTTCACTTTCTTCAATAATATTAAGGAAGAGTTCTTCCAGTGAAGTGTTCGGATTTCCGCAAAAGACCATTTCGCTTCCGTCTTCTTTAATGACCTGTTCGATTTTCGCCTTGGCTTTGTCGCTGAGCCCTTTGGCGCGGATCTCTGTCTCTTCGCTGATCTTAAGAAGATCCTCAACCCGCCCCAACTCTTTCAGCTCGCCCTGATAAAGAATACCAATTCGGTCGCAAACGTCCTGAACATCGGCCAAAAGGTGACTGGACATAAGAACCGTTTTTCCCTGATCCTTGAGTTCAAGGATCAGATCCTTCATTTTTTTTGTCCCAAGGGGATCAAGACCGCTGGTCGGTTCGTCAAGAACGATCAGATCCGGATCGTTGATCAACGCCTGCGCCAATCCGATACGACGGGTCATTCCCTTTGAATATTCCCGAAGCTGACGGCGTTTGGCCGATTCAAGACCGACCATTGAAATCAGCTGGGCAACCCGCTGACGGCGAACCGCGCCGGTTATGTTAAACAGACGTCCATAAAAATCAAGTGTTTCTTCCGCGTTCAAAAACCGATACAAATATGATTCTTCCGGAAGATAACCGATTTTTTCATTTTTAACAACATCGGAAGCCGAACGACCAAAGATGGTTATGCTGCCGCTTGTCGGAAAAAGAAGACCAAGCAAAAGCTTAATGGTGGTCGTTTTACCCGACCCGTTCGGTCCAAGCAAACCAAAGACTTCGCCTCGTCGTATTTCAAGATCAAGAGCCTTGAGCGCGCGGACTTTTTGACGCCCCCAAAAATCGCGGTAAATTTTCGTAAGATTTTTTGTCTCAACAATCACTTCTGAATTTGTTGTCTTGACAATGTCTGATTCGGTTCCCATTTGAATCGCCTCACATTGATCTAATTGATTTAATAAGTAAATCAGAACTTCAATCCGTAAAGATACGGATACTTTTTCTGGACATCGTTATCCTCCTTTCGCTTCATCGAGAAAAACGAAAGGACCATCAGAGCGGCCGCGGTTTAATAAAACATTTAATAAAACGGCAATCACACTTCGCCGCTTTTGTATATTTATCATTCCCTTCCGGCAATTTTTTAATTCAATGATATTTGTTCTTAAATTATAAACAAAATCTCGCTGAAATTTATTTGAAAGCAACAGATCCCGTTCAAACTTCTTCAATCGGTCTTGCTTCGCCTTCTTTTCCAATATACCGACTTCATAATAAATTTCCCATTTAAACGTCAATTGAACAACCGATTAACAAAGCCAATCGAACGGAAAATAAAAATGAGAACAGTATAAAATTGCCGCATTCCGCTTCTTTTCGCTAAACATCAAAATTTCGTCAGCGATGATTTTCTCTCTATCCTTACTGTTTGAAAAAAATTCAAACATCAATTCAAAACTCTTGTTTCAACAAGAGTTCAAAACCTGGACAGCGCGGAAAGAAAAATAAAACGTAAAACATATAACAGCAACGAAATAACGAGATTGATCAGAAAATACACCTCTTCAACTCAATCCCGTTCCCGCGGACATACGCTTTAATATATTATTACGTATTTTTACAATTTTGTCTATACTTTTAACATAATAATTAAAAAAAATCTATTTGCGCCTGAAAGAATATCCGCCGCCAAACCCTGATCCGGCGGAAAGAAGCATGTGACGGGCTTCCTGAACCGCTCTTTCAAGACACGGATCTTCCGTCTTGCCGTTTCCGTAAAAATCTTTTCGCGTTTCTGACGATTGCGATACATTTTTGAAAATACTGTTTCCCTCGGAAGTTTTGTCCGCCTCTTCCTGAATGACAACGTCCGGCTCAACCCCGATTCCGCTGTAAGGATTACCCAAAGGGGAATAAAATTTTTCCGTCGTCAGCCTCAAACCGGAAACACTGACAAAATTCGCCGATTCCCCTTTAAGTCTCAAAAGAGCCTGAACGGTTCCTTTTCCGTAACTTCTGGTTCCAATGACCCGGGCTCGACCGTTTTCATGCATTGCTCCTGCGAAAATTTCCGATGCGCTGGCGCTGTTGCCGTCGATCAGGATGAGCAGCGGAACAGACCAAGCTTTATTACCCGTCGCGAAATACGGTTTCTCGCCGGACCGTCCTTTTGTCTTAACAATCGTTCCGCTTTCAAGAAACATATCGCTGATATCAATTGCTTCCCGAAGCAGTCCTCCCGGATTCTGACGCAAATCGATGATCAAACACTGCATTCCCTGCCGGTCAAGTTCATGAAGCGCGCTGACAAGTTCTTTGTCCGTTGTCTTTTGAAAACAGCTGATCTTTAAATATCCGACCCGTTCCTGATTTGGCTCAACGGTGATCATATGAACATTTTCAACGCTTGGTACATCAACACGCTTTCTGATGACATTAACATGACGTATTTTATTAGCCGCATCAATCACCTGCAATTCGGCAACAGATCCCTCTTTTCCCTGAAGCAATCGGCTGGTCGCGTCATTATCCTTCGGGTCTTCGATTAATGTTCCGTTAATACTGAGTATATGGTCGCCAATCGTCAGGCCAGCCGTTTCCGCGGGACTTCCCGGAATAACCCGAACGATCAGCAGTGAAGTGTTATCCGGCTTAAGTTCTATTCCGAGTCCGACAAAATTGCCGTCGATCATGGAATAAAGATCATTGATCTGACTGGGAGTCAAAAAAGAAGACCAGGGATCAAGTGAGCAGGTCATACTGCAAATAAATTCGAGGGTAACAGCATTTTCCGAAACCGGTGTTTTGGAAGAGATCTGCTTGGCAATTTCAAAAATGCGGTTTCTTAATTCTTGACTGGTCTGGACCGTATTTTTATTATTAAAATCTCTCAAAACAGAACAATATGTTCGCAAAACCGCGGAGATCTCCGAGTTGATTTTATAATAATTCAGAAATACGGGCGTTGAAAAAGCGATTTCAAGACCATCGATTCCGTGATCCAGCAGGCTTTTCCAGTCCGGAGTATCGACATGCCAGGTTTGGACATTAGCGAAAACTTCATCGTAAAGAGCCGCAACGCTTTTTTCGTCGCAGTGATTGACCAAATCGAGAAAAGAAGAATCTTTATAACGTCCGGCCAGCTCAATGCAGCAGCGCGCTTTTATATAAGAACTTTGAATCAACGCGTTCTTGGGAAAACGTCGGGAAGCTTTTTCGAAATGCTGGCGAAAAGCAGGCCAATTTTCTTCTAAATAAAGTTTGCGCCCTTCATCAATGATCTTTTCGATCTCTTTTTGTTCCGAAACATCGGAAAGTGAAAAAATTGGAGAATTTTTGTCGGCGGTGTTCTCAATAATTTCGACTGTTTGGAGTTTTTCCGGCTTTCGAATCGGAGATTCAACACGAGTCGGAACATTCTTGGGATCCGGATCATAAATACGGATTGATGATCCCCCCTGCGCCGGAATATTATTCTTTGTCGGAATATTATTTTGAGCCGGAACATTATTTTGTGCCGGAGCGCCGTTATTTCGAGTCCAAGACGAACCAGATGATTCTTCTCCCTGAACAGCGTCGAAACAGTTCAAAACCCCGAAAGAACAAAATGCTATCATTCCCAAACAGATCACCCAAGAGCGGATTCTGCACAAAAAAACGCTTCTTTCCCGGTTTTTAACCGATTCGGAAACTCTTTTTCCGCCGGACTTTACTGTTCGTAAACGTAATAATGAAAAAAAATAGGCCATACTGTTAACCAGCTTTTGGAAAACTTTTTATTAATAATAATGACTCGTCAAACATTCCCGTCAGACCCATTTTCGTTTTGAAAACTGATCCTGCGGACAAAACAGGCTCTTTCTTTTATTTCAACCGAAAGAAAAAATCGAAATTCATCGCTTATTCTTACTGTCAAAACGGTCCGTTCTTAAAATCAACAATTATCATTTTTGAAATGTCTGATTTAAACGGATCAATACTGCTGTATATTAATACTGTATACAACCGGTAAAAAAACTCTTGTTTTTTACTTTTTTATACAGCCATTGTTTTCTCTGAGTCAGTAACGATCTTTTCTGTCAGAAGAATTCCCGGTTGTCTCTGACGACAAGAGGGAGCCGAGAAAACTTTTGACCGGCGGCGCAAACCGTTTTTCAGGCTTAAGCAAACATTCATAACAGTGCATGCCGATTACAATTTTTTGCTCTTGTATTTGAACAACATCCGGTTGATGAAGTCAACCGAAGGAAAAAAATTATAATACCGGCGGCTGATAAACGGATCACGTATGATCGAAAAACTTTTCAGTGAATCCGCGGAGCGGTACTCAGGCTGTTTTCAAAAGAACTTATCGCAAATTGCCCGAAGGGTCATTGACAGAGAAAGCCTAAAAAAGGACGTTTATTTTTTTTGGCGGACAGGTCTGAATTGTTATGCTAAAGATTCGGAGAAATGGAGTACTGTCGAATGTTCCGAAAATTCGAATTGTAAAGATAAAGCATAGCAAAAGATCGAGAAAGTGCCCGTTACAAAGGAATTGGACAGTATAAACGGTAAAGTTTTTCCATATTAACATAGACAAGATAGGAAAACGAGATTCTTTCAATTTTTATCAAAAAAAGTGTCCGAATACTCAAGCCGCCGGACCGGGAAGACCGATACTATTTGCACAAGACGGAAAGAAGTTAATAAACCGTCGAAGACCCAACCGGCAATATCCGTTATACCAAAATAACCAAAATTGCCGCAACACAAATGTTAAGAGAGTTTATTGGATTTGGATTGAATACCGTCGATCAAAGACCAAACTTAAGATCAATGCAGGGAAGAACTTAAGCTGCTGAGTCAAAGATGATCCGGGAAATTTCAAATACAATTTTATTAACAAAAGGTAAAAAAAGGAGAGTTTGCCCTATGAAATCCCGAATGTTTTCAATTTGTTTAGCGTTGGTCGCCATGATTGGTACCCAGGCTATGGCTCAAGAATGCGCAACCTGTAACGCCGCGGCTCCTTGCAATACATGCGAAACTTGCTGCGCGAAACCTTGCGAGCTTTTCAGCGGTCTTAAAAATTTAATGGCTTGCCGTCCATGCGTCGCTTGCGAAGCGGCTCCGGCACCTGTTTGCGCCCCGGCCCCGGCTCCGGCTCCAGTTTGCGCTCCGGCTCCGGCCCCGGCTTGCGATATCGTTTGTGAACGTCCTTGCCTGATCAAAAAGATCATGCCTAAAAAATGCAATCCTTGCGCTCCGATTTGTGATCCGGCTCCCGCTTGCGCTCCCGCCGCGGTTGCTCCGGCTGCCCCGGCTTGTGCCCCGGCTGTCGAATCTTGCGCTCCTTGCGTTGACAATACCTGCTGCATGCCGGCTCTCTGCCATCTTGGCGAAGCTGTTATTTGCGCCGGTCAGCGGACCAAAAACGGTATTGCCTGTGTCGGTCAGAATGTCGCTTGCGTTGGACAGAATGTCGCTTGCGTTGGCAAAAAAACCTGTTTTGGTGTTCGAAGCGCCATGAGCAATGTTTTCTGCGGTTTGGCTGAAATCACCGCGCCGAAATGCGTTCCGCAGTGTAACTGCTGCCAGCCCGGTTGCGCCGTTTGCGAAGCGGCCGCCGCTCCCGCTGCCCCGGCTTGCGCTCCTGCCGCGATTGCTCCGGCTATCCCGACCTGCGCCGCTCCGACCCCGGTCAAAGCCGAAAACAAACTTCCGCCCAGTCCGGCCAAAAAATGATCCTTTAACAGGAAAGGGAGAATGCAGAAT
>CAZZEF010000020.1:0-3035 GCA_964652875.1 uncultured Planctomycetaceae bacterium | reverse complement strand
TTATAAAAAGAACTTTCTCCTCCCCCAAAAACAAGGAAAACCAATGAAATAAACGTTCAAAATTTTCCTTGAACAAAAAATAAAACGCTTCGGTCTTTAAATCTCCGAAGCGTTTTTTTTATTTACAGGATCTGTCTCTTTTACAAAACCGGCGGTTAATACTGACAAAAATAATTGGCCGGCGGTTATTCTGTCAGCAAGACAGAAAGACAAGTGTTCTTTTTTTCAAGACGGAACCGCTTCAATAAACGGTGAATCGGCCAACAGTTTATCCTCGTCCTGAACAGCAACGATAACGATCTTGTTTTTGTCGGCCAGACGGATCGTTTCTTCCTTATCGATAAAAAGAGTTTTTCCCGCTTCAACAGCAAGAAGACGGGCCCCGGATTCGATCATTGTCTGAACCGTGCCGATTCCGACGGTCGGAACGTCAAAACGCATGTCCTGCTGCGGCTTGGCAACTTTGACAACAGCATATCCGCCTTGAGTACAAAGTTTTCCGGCCCGACGGATCATTTCATCGGTACCCTCAATTGCCTCGACCGCCAGGACGGCCTGATTTTTAACGGCAACGCTTTGTCCGACATCAAGTCTGCCCATTTCTCGGGCGAGATTCCAACCGAATACAATATCTTTCCATTGCGCGGAATTCGGACCGCGGCGGGTCAACTGTTCTCGTTTCACAAGCAGCTCCGGGACAAAATCGGTTCCTGGCAGAAGATGAACCCCTTTTTTTTCAAACGCTTCGACAACGGTCAATAAAAGCGAATCATCCTTACAGTCTTTTTTTTTCGAAAGAAAATGGGCGGCAAACATACAAACGGTATAAAGATCGGGCATCTGTTTCCAAAGAAATCCCGGTCCGAAAAGAAGCTTTTTATGGATCTTTCCGGCCATTGTTGCCTGAACAACGCCATGTTTTCTGAAAAAACGCGCCGCGGATCCGAAACGGGCGATTCCGCTTCTTTTAAAAACATCGCAAATCGTTTCCAGCGCGGGATCAGCATGATCGTGAACCCCCAGACAGATCACTTCGTACCCGGACCGTTTCAGCGCTTCGGCCAGAACGATTGGATAGCGTCCCCAGCCGGCGATTAATCCGCAGCGTTTCACTGTTTGTTCTGTTTTCTCAATCATTGCCTTTTTCCGTCAGTCCCGGATCCGCCGTTCTTCTTGTTCCTGTTATTCCTGGTGTTCTTCCAGTTTTTTTTGAAGTTCTTTGACCTGTTTTTGAAGTTCCTGAAATTCTTTTCGCATCTCCGGAAGTTTGGCCAGCGCGACCTGCAGTCGCATCTGCTGCTTTTCCGGAGTCGCGGGTATTCCGACCACCCGGGCCCCGTCTTCAATGCTGGTCATAATACCGGCCATTGCGCCAAGAACAGCGCCGGTTCCGATATGAACATGATCGCGAACCCCTACCCGACCGGCCATAACAACGTAATCGCCGGTTGTCGTACTCCCGGCTATTCCGGTATGAGCGCAAATCAAATTGTATTTACCCAATCGGCAATTGTGCGCAATCATAACCAAATTATCAATCTTCGACCCCTCGCCGACAACGGTCGAACTGTAAGTGCCGCGGTCTATTGTCGAACAGGCACCGACATCAACCTGATCCTCAAGAACGACATTACCCCATTGACGCGAAAGAAGATGCTTGCCGGTCGATGAATCATATCCAAAACCATAAGCACCAATAACGCAGTTGGCATGAAGCAGGCAATTTTTACCGATCCGACAGTCTTCATAAACAACCGCGTTCGGAAAGATCTCCGTTCCCGCTCCGATTTGGGTACCGTCAAGAATTTTAACGCCCGCGTGAATAACAACATTATCGCCAAGAACAACATTCGGACCAATCACCGCTCCGGAAGCAATGCAAACGTTTTCGCCGATCTGCGCGGTCGGATCGACAACCGCGCCGGATGAAATGCCGGACAACGACAATTCGACCGGCTTATGAAAATAAAGAACGATCTTTTCGAACGCGTCAACTACATGATCCGTTTGAATACATGGCATGTTTTCTGAAATAAAATCGAGGGGAACGACAAGCGCCGATGCTTGAAGATCCTGAATAATCCGACTCTTTTTTTTATCTGTTAAAAAAGATATCTGTCCTTTTTCCGCCGTTTGAGCGGGCGCGGCCCCCTTTATAACAAGATCTCCGTCTCCAACAAGAGTTCCGTTGACCAGTTCGGCAAGCTGATGCAAAGTGGCTGTTTTCAATGAATCGCTCCTGATTCTCTTTCGTCTGTTTTACCGAATTAAGATTAATGATTGATTTTCATAAATTCGGCACTGATGCCGGTATCATAATGAATTTTTCGTTCTGATCTCAAATAGATCCGCCGAATCACGAAGTCAATTGGCCGAATCACGGAAAATTTAATATGAAGACCGTTAAAATTAATTACTCAATATAATGCAGACCGCTCAAGACGCGGCCGGATACTTTATTATACTCTTTTTCAACACCGTTTTCAATAGCAATTAACAGTCTGTTTTTCACGGTTTTCTTGTATTTCCGTCCTGTTAGCGCCGTTCCGGGAAATGTCCTGACGTTTCAACTTGCGTTTTTTAATCAATCGGACAGCAGCAAAACCGACGATGGAACTGTCGACTCATCAAATAATGGACGGACTAATTGAATGTTATACCGATTCCTTAATTGAATGTTATACCGATTCTCTGTTGAAATTTCCGTTCCTGCATCAACAGGACCGACGGGGCACGAGATCTGTCAGCGGAACGGTCGGACAATTCAAAATTCGGACAATTCAAAATGTTGATCGTATAAAGAGGGGACGCGTAAAAGATTTGATTTCCGAAAACGGACAAATTTCCTATGAACCACTGATTGCGCAAAATTGATGTCAATTTGCGGAAAATTGCATTGACAGCTGACCTGTCCGCTTGGTATATTGATATTATCGCGCGGAAGAAAGTTTTTTCGTTTGAATTTTCGTCTTGTTCAACTTCAAAAACACAAGGAGGAAAAGAGCGCGGCGAAAAATACAATTTCTGTTCGTCAG
>CAZZEF010000019.1:0-40929 GCA_964652875.1 uncultured Planctomycetaceae bacterium | reverse complement strand
GCGTCGGTGGGATTCGAACCCGCAAATCGCGGATTTGCAATCCGCTGCCTTAGCCATTTGGCTACGACGCCTTGTCCTTTTTTTAACTTTCAGCGTTAACTAAAAGTTATTACCAAGTTTACTATGAACTTAATATTCGGCAAGGGGGGTCTTTTCCCATTAATTAAATTTTTATTTTTTTCAATTTATTTTTCCTTCAGTTCAAGCCCTGTAAAATCTGCCCCAAAACCTCTAAAAATTGCTCAATCATCGCTCGCTCATGATTGACCGATAATGTCATCCGAAGAACTCCTTGTGACCCAACTCCTTGTCCTCTCGGTATATATGTAATTAAAATTCCGCAGTCCGCCAAACGTCGCTGTATCGTCCGCATCGCCGCACTCGCTCCGTATCGAAACGAAACGACCGGCACCCCGTTCTCCTCAACAGTAATCCCGTATTTTTTAAGGCTCTGCTTCAAAAAAAGCGCGTTCTCCCAAAGCTTCTCCCGAAGTTTCCCCTCCTGATACGCAAGCTCAAGCCCCTTGATCGAAGCCGCCGCCCCCGGAGTATACAACGCTTCATCTCCGTTCGAAAGCCCCTTCTCCATTATACGATCAATAAACAACCGTGTGCCCGGAATAATACCGCCCATTCCGCCAATCGCTTTCGATAACGACGCCGACCAAAATACGTCTATCGGCATGGTCCGGTCCGACTCCTGCAATTGATCCGTCAGATCCGGCTCCAATAAATCCTGAGGCGTTCGATTCACCTGGTTCGTATCATAATTAAAATACTCCAAAACCCCCTTGCCTGTTTTACCCAATATACCTAATGCATGAGAATCTTCCAGCAGCAAAGCCCCGTGATCGTATTGCTTTAAAAGATCAATGTATTCCCGAATCGGCGCAATCGTTCCAAATAAAGGGAAAATGCCCTCCGTGATTACAAGCGGACGATCTCCCGGCCTTAAAGTCTGCTCCAAACGCTCCTGAAGATCCGAAACACTCCGATGCTTGAAAGGATAAAGGATTGGATCTAACTTCATTTCGATTTTTAAATCATCGAAAGTGTCGAAAATGAAATTATGACAATACTCATCAATAAAAACAGCATCATAAGATTTGATAATCGATTCAGTCAAAAGCCGAAACGCCTCCTGACGCCCGGACGAATAAAAAGCCCGTTCGGTACCAAAAAAACGGGCGGCGGTCCGTCCAACCTCCAAAATTGGCGTCGGTAAATAATGCCTCTTCAAACGCGCAGACGAAAGGCCGTAAAGCAAAATGGATTCGCACACCGCCGCCATTAAGTCGGGGTGAACCTGATGTCCGAGATAAGCACTGCCGGAAAAGAAAAGACAATCTTTGCCCTTGATCGTTACAACCGCATCAGGTGCATTCTCCAGATGATAACGGCAGTCCAGCTCCTCGTCCTGAAGCGATGCCCGTTTTCCAATCACCGTCGGCAAGATCTCCGATGAAGTTATCCCGGGGCGCGAATCACCCGCCTTATTATTTTCAAAACGATAACTGTCAAAATTCATTAAAAATCTATTCCATATTCTATAATTATTGAATCACTTATCTATTGTTTATAATATCACATTTGTCTGTTTTATATATAATAAAACAAATAGAAGTTTTTTGACTTGCGTCAATAATATTTTACCCAATTTCTCCAAAAGTTATTTATTTTCAAGTTAATTTCGTTTTTTATCGTTCAATCGATAAAATATTTTTTTAAGACAGGGGAAAAACGAAGAAAACGTTTGAAAATAAATTTTCATCGCGGCAGATAAAACTTAATATTTTTATGTTGCGGGACGAAACGTTCTTTTTTCTTTTTCGGACGGAAGTATAATTATTTTTAATATCAAAAACAAGATCAATTCAGAAAAGTTTTCCGTATGTAAAATAAAAACGGGCTGATTACGGAACAAAAACAATAGTACGAAAGATATTCGTCTGCCGCGAAAAAGAAAATACTTTTTTTCGGTCCGATTGAAAAACGACTTTCTTTTTTTTCAGGTTCTTCTATAATATAAAGGAACACACCAATCAAACGGAAAAGGACGGATTCCTTTTCAAAACATCGATAAACAGCAATTACCGGCAGGAATGAAACGAAATGAAAAAAACAGATATTTTCTTTAATTCCATGACAGAAATATTATACCGCAAACAAAAGGGATCTTCCGGACAGCCTTTCGAGAGCGGCCCGGAACCGCGAAACGGAATGCCCGAAGATCCAATCAGCTCCCAAACGAGCGATATAAAATACGATCGAATTGAATACCCGGAACAGACATGCGCCGATTATGGATCGCGGACAGCTTCGAAACGTTTCGGGTATTCGAATTCTTTGGTCTTGACCATTTTTATTTTATTGGGAAGTCTTCTTCTTTTACTTAAATTTTCCAATATTTATGACAATCGTGTTCAAGGACAAAACGTTCCATCCGATTCAACGACGGGTACTCTTGCGGATCCGCAGAAACCGATATCACCGGATACCAACGAGATCATCCGCGCCCGATACAAAGAACTTCTTCCGGAAGAACAGCGAGCGGTTCTGATTTACGACAAATACAATAAGAGTGTCGTTAATATTGACACGGTGGTCGTTCGCCGAATGAATTACATGTTTCAAGAATACAAAGACGAAGCGGAAGGACGCGGCAGCGGAATTGTATTGCGAAAAGAAGGACTGATTCTGACGAATTTTCATGTTGTTGAAGGGGCGAATACGATCACGGTAACTCTTTTTAACGGCGAAAGCTATCCCGCCAAGAAGATCGGGGAAGATCCGAATACCGATATTGCGATTTTGAAAATCGAAGCGCCCGCAAATTCACTTGTTCCGATCGAATTTGCGGATTCGTCACAACTTCTGGTCGGTCAGCTTGTTTACGCGATCGGCAATCCGTTCGGACTGGAGCGGACCATGACCCGGGGTATTATTTCAGCGCTCAACCGAACGATCGGAAGCAAGAAGCAGTACCGTATTATACGCGGTATGATTCAAATTGACGCAGCAATTAATCCGGGCAATTCGGGAGGTCCGCTGTTTGACAGCGCAGGCCGTTTGATCGGAATGAACACGGCAATACACAGTCAGATCGGCGAAAGTTCAGGCGTTGGATTTGCGATTCCGGCCAATACACTTTTGCGAATTTCGTCAACCCTGATCGAAACAGGTAGAATTGTTCGGGGCGATATCGGCATTATCCAAGTCACGGAAACGGAAAAAGGACTTGTTCCGGTACTGATCGACAATGAAGGAGCCGCGGACCGGGCCGGACTCAGAGGACGCAAACGTGTTCTGTTCACTTTTACACAAAACGGCCAGCGTTATCAGGCGGAAAAAACAATTCGTCCCAAGGAAGGATATGACATTATTGTCGGTATTAACGGAACCGGTATCAAAACGGCGGAAGAATTCATAACAACAATTGAGGAACACAAGCCGGGCGAAACTGTTCAACTGGAGATCCTGCGCGATAATAAACGAATCAGTCTTCCTGTTGTCCTTGACGCCCCAGCATCGGAAAAATAATAATGAACAAAAAAAATATGGAAATTGAAGTCGTCAATGATCAGGACCGTTTGGCTGTTGACGAATCACTTATTCAGCGGATTCTTCATAAAATGTTCGAAGACGAGGGGATCACCGGCGGTAAAATGGAAATCGCCATAGTCGATGATCCAACCATTCATGATCTGAACGTTCGTTATCTCGGTCACGATTATGCAACGGATGTTTTAGCGTTCGAAATGGATTCGGATGAAAATTATCTCGAAGGCAATGTCATTGTCAGCGCCGACACCGCCTGTGATCGCGCTGATGAATTCGGTATGAAACCGGACAGAGAACTGCTTCTGTATATCATTCACGGAACGCTTCATTTGCTCGGTTATGATGATCATACGGAAAAAGATGCTCCGGCCATGCGTGCCAAAGAAAAAGAGTATCTTCCCGACTGACCGCGGAAAAGTTCCGCATATCCTGTTGATTTTATTTTCTGTCGATTTTTGATTCACCCGGACGGAACATCCGGTTGCCTTCTGTCTTTCGTAAAAAGGAGAAATGGATGAAAAAGAGTCTGACCGTATTATTCACGTTTTTGATCTTTAGTATGATTTCAGTGATCTCACCGCTTTGGTCGTCGGAGCGATCCCAAGGCAGGACGGACGGAGAATCGAAAGTTTTCAAGGCAGGAGCCGCCGTTGTCGATACGACACCGATTTCATTTCCGCGCAAATGCAACGGGGGATTCTCTCCCTCCTATCATTCCAAAGTATCGGATCCTCTTCATGTCCGGGCTCTTGTTCTTGACGATGGCTCAGTAAAAATAGCATTTGCCGTTATTGATGCCTGCGGAATGGACGCGAAACTGCGCAACGAGATCGTTCCCGAAGTCGAAAAACAGACAGGAATCGCGAAAGATCATATTGTCATTGCGTCAACACATTGTCATTCGGCACCGGCACTGACTCTGATTCTCGGTTGCGGTCCCGATGAAGAATATGTCGAATTTGTCAGACCCAAAATCATTGAAGCACTGGTGAAAGCGAACGCGTCACTTCAGCCTGCCCGTATCGGCTGGGGATATTCTGAAGATCGCAATAATGTCTACTGCCGCCGCTTTCTGATGAAGCCGGGAACGGCCTCTTCGCTCCCAGCCGCGTTTACCGGAATAAAAGAGAATAAGGCAATGATGAATCCCGGCGTAAACAATCCGAACGCGATTACCCGAACCGGAGTACCTGATCCGACCGTCAGCGTTCTTTCCGTTCAAACGATTGATGGAAAACCGCTTGCCTTGCTCGGGAATTATTCAACACATTATGCGGGAGCTTCCGGTATTTCCGCAGATTATTTTGCGGTCTTCTGCAATAAAATAGCCGAATATCTTAAAGCGCCGAAAGAATTTACCGCTCTTATGACCAACGGAACCAGCGGCGACTGCAACTGTGTCGACTTTCTGGATCCATCGCGAAAATTCACCAAGGAGACCGTTGGCGAATCAGTCGCTCAAGCGGCATTTCGCGCCTGTCAGTCGATTAATTATAAAAGTTGGGTTCCTCTCAAAATGATCGAATCGGAGTTAACACTCAAAATCCGCAAACCTTCAGCGCAAGATCTCATTGAGGCCAAGAAATTTGTTCAGGAAAAAAAGATCACCGTTCCCCGCAACGCGCTGGAATGTTACGCGCTTGATACAGTCGCGCTTGCAAATGATCCGTCTGAAAGAACGATAAAACTTCAAGGCATTCGAATCGGTTCCCTTGGTATCGCGACAGTTCCCTGCGAAGTATACAGTTTTACCGGTCGCGAATTAAAGAGTTACAGTCCCGCTGAACAAACGTTCACGATCTCAATGGCCAACGGTTACAATGGATATATTCCGACGACGGAATCATTTGAACTCGGCGGATACAATACCTGGCGCGCCCGAAGCTGCTGTCTCGAAACAACCGCCGAACCGAAGATCCGAACTGAACTTTTGCGTCTATTGCGGGAAACCGTCCAATAATATCATTCTGATTCCGGCTCACAAAAAGTAAGGTTATAAAATGGAAACGGACATAATATACATTTATCGTTTTTTATGTCCGAAATTATTACCTTACTTTCATGTCCAATTTTCAATTGTCCTTTTGGGATTCTGCCATTGCGATAACCGTCTTACTCAACGGCTGTCATGAAAACAACGTTTTCGGACCGTCTGATAAAAAGGTTTATCCGAACAAAAAACACATTAAGATATAATATAAAAAGATTGAGCTTATGACAGCAAAAAAGTATACGTTTTCCGTTCTTTGGGACATTGACGGCGTTTTAGTCAACAGCAATCCTCTTCATTTCAAAACCTGGCAAATGACGGCGGCTGAAGACAATTTTGAATTTACAGAAGAACTGTTTCTTAAAACATTCGGTCAAACCTCCCGAGAGATCATTGAAGGGCATTGGCCCAGAAACCTGTCGCCCGAAGAGATCCATTATTTTGATACACGCAAAGAAGGTCTTTATCGGGAATACGCGGCCAAAGGTTTTGTCCAGCCAATAGCGGGAGCGCTTGATTTCGTTCGAACGCTTCATCAAGCAAAAATTCCGATGGGGGCGGGCTCCTCGGGTCCCGGTCAGAATGTTCATTTCATGCTGAACTATTTAAAAATAGCGCCTCTTCTCCAAGCGATTGTCAGCGGTACCGACGTTGAACACGGCAAACCCTGGCCTGATATTTATTTGACTGCGGCGGAAGAAATGGGCGTCGATCCTTCCTCCTGCATTGTGATCGACGATTCCCGAAGCGGTATTGTTGCCGGCAAAGAGGCAGGAATGAAGGTTATCGGTTTTTTCAGCATCGGTCATCAGGAATATGAATATGAGCGCGCCGACCGATTGGTCCGTTCGTTCGGTGAATTATCTCTTGATTACCTTCAGAATCTCCTTGACGAAAAATAAGTTAAAAACGGATAATGACAAGCAGTCAAAAAACAATCATCATCGACGAAGCTGATTTTCAATGTTTGAACATCGGTTATTTTATACTGTTCTTATTTTAAAATTTCCGTCATTTCCGCCGATTGCCTGAGCGTATCGGCTGTTTTTTTGACGGAAATTTCATCCTGAAACAGATATAACATCGTGAACCCGCGCATCAATGAATGAACCTGCGCTTGACTGTTTTTTCCAAAGACATTCACACAAAGAAAACGTTTTCAATGACAATCGAACGAACAGATTTATGTATTTTGGCTTACGGGGGCCCGGAAGGTCCGGAACAAATCTGTCCATTTTTAGACCGGATTCTTGCCGGTAAACGAATTCCGTCAGAACGGCGCAGACTGGTTGAAAACCGATATCTTCAGTTTGGCGGTGTCAGTCCTTTAAACAGTCAATGCCGTCGGTTTATTTCGCTGACAGAAAATTGCCTTTTGACAAAATACCCCAACGATCCGCCGCGAATTTTTTGGGGGAATCTCTATTCCGAACCAGTCATTGAAAACGTCGTTCAGCAAATAATCGCCGGCAATACCTCAAAATCGCTTCTTATTTTTCCCGCCGCTCCTTTTGATGGACAAAATGGATCAGGCAAATATATCGAACGTTTTCAAAACGTTTTGAATTCACTGGACGGCCCGAAACCAGAATGCCGCTTCATCACCTCATTCGATGAAAACAGTCATTTTCTTCGGGCGATGTCTGATTCACTTCTTACCACCCAAGCCCAATTGGATCTCGAAACGTTTGGCAAGGATCGGGAAAAACCGTTTTTGATTTTTACCGCGCACTCGATTTCCGAGAAAGAAGCCGCTTTATCGAATTATCCAATGAAACTGCGTCGGCATGGCGAAAATATTGTTAAACTGACTCATACGGATTGTTCCTGGACTCTCGCTTACCAAAGTCGAAGCGGATCGCCGCGAACCCCCTGGCTCGGACCGTCTGTCGAAGAAGTGATTCATCAAAGAAAAAAAGAGTGTCCGGACTGGCGGGATCTGATCCTTGTACCAATCGGATTTTTTTTCGAAAATATGGAAACCGTTTACGATCTTGATATTGATATCGCGGAAATATGCCGAAATTTGGATCTTGGCTATTATCGGGCACAATGCCCCGGGGCAACGGATCGATGCGCGAAAATGCTCGTTGAAGTTTTATAAAATTTTTATGATTTTATTACATCGGAATTTTATTCCGTACCCCCATTTAAAAATACCGCCCTTTTCGTCAATTGCCTGCGTGAATCGGCTTTTCTTTTAGTATTAGAACGGAAGATCGGTCAAAAAATCGGTATTCCGCCGATATATTAATTTTTCATCTTTACCTTCGGCGGATTCGTGAGCCGGTTATTTTCTTATCAAGATCTTTTTGAAGTTTTTCGCGCTGATCTTTCAATTCGGTTCGTTAACTTTGTTTTGATCCTGTCCGGAAAGATCATTCGGAAGATCTTCTTTTTTTTCGTCATTCGCTTTTTTACCGAAGAAAGCAAGAAGAGCAATCAGGACAGCGCCAGAAACAAGAAAAGAATCGGCGAGATTAAAATTGGGCCAATGATAATTACCGATCAGAACAAGGATCCAGTCGCGAACGGCATAAATTGGCTGACCAATCATTGCGCCGGAACATTGACCGGTTTCCGCTTGAAAAACAGACCAAACCATCTGATGCAGTCCAAGCCGATCCCAAAGATTACCAATAATTCCCGCCGAGATCAAGCCCAAAATGAACGTGAAGAAGAAACTTTTCATTTTGTCGAAAACGATCATCATCACAATTCCAAACAGCGCGATAAAAGAAAAGAGAACGAACAGGGTAATTTGTCCTTGTCCGAGTCCGAACAGCGCACCTTGATTCAAACTTGTTTCAAAACCGAAAATTTGGGGAACGATCCACCAAACCGCTTTTGCGCCCGGCTCACCCAACTTCTCAAAAATCCAGTTTTTTGTACCGAGATCTAAAAGAACGCCGGAAATTAAAATTATAAAATAGAGCGAAAAACGAAAAAAAAGATTTCTCATTTTATCTTCCTGCTTTTTCCAATCCTTTTTGTTGTTTGATCTTTCCGCAACTGCCCGAATAATACGAACGTGAATTTTAAAAGATAGAGATGATTTGACCCATGATTTTATCCTGTTATATTGCGCCCATTTATTTTTTCTGCTATTTCGCAGTTTAATCGGATGAATCGACTGTTTTTTTAGCGTTTGAACAGAAAAACTATAATAAAATCGGAATGATCATTTATTAATTCCTTTTTCACCATCTTTAAAAATTATTAAAATATTGAGTTTGTCCGCGCTAATGATGAAATCATACCAAATAGAGTGTTTTTGGTCAAGGAATAAAAATATTATTCAAGAAATAGTTCAACCTCTTGTAACGAAATCAAATTTTGGATATTATATATAATATTGTCAAGTTGGGATCTGTTTAAGAATTGTTTTTATACTGCCGACATTAGAAATTTTCCGCACTCTCTCCCGATTGCCTTCGTAAATCGGGTGTTTTTTCGGTATCGTTCCGGAAAAGTCATTATGGAACCGGTATATTTAAAAATTTTTGCAGTTTAAGTAAAGCGGTCATAGAGATTGATTCCGCCCGCCGGGAATAAAATGAATTTTATATTATAAGCATATAACTTGAAATTGACGTAATAACCTACATATCGAAAATAAATAATAAAACACCGGAGTGAATAACCAATTGATGGAACGTATATTTTTTAATTGGGATCATCAATTTCTTCCCCAAGTTGTAAATTATTTGATCAGCCGGTATCAAATTGAGAACCATCTTGATATGAGCCGGGCAATGCTCGTTTTTTCAGGAAGCCGGGCACTGCGTCGTTTGGAAAAACTTTTAATTCAACGAATTCAACTTTTGATCGACGAACAAATAATCAATCCCGATTGGATTCCGCCCATTTTTTTAACCGTTGGACATTTTCCGGAACATCTTTATCAGCTGAAACGTCCATTGGCCCAACCGATCGCGCAACAATTCGCCTGGATTAAAGCTATTCGCGAAATTGGACAAAACAATTTAAAAGAATACGAAAAAATATTCGGTTTTAATACACAGGACGATCTTAAAAGTCAACTGGAATTGAGCCGTATCTTTCAAGTTCTTCATAACGAACTGGCATCAGATGGAAAAAGTTTCGAAAACGTTATTGAATCGCTGCGCCAAAAAAACATTCCCGCTGAAATTCATCGCTGGGAACTTTTGAAAAAACTGGAAGACACCTATTTCAATCTGCTTGATCAATCGGGGATTTGGGATAAACAGGCGGCGAGAATTTTCGCGGTCAAACATCAGGAATGTCAAACGGAAAACGATATTATACTGGTCGGAACTTCGGATCTGAATCGAATACAAAAGATGATGCTGGAAGAAGTATCTGATCGAGTCAGTGCGCTCGTATTCGCCTCGGACGAAGAACAGGACGGTTTTGATCCATTCGGATGCATTGTTCCTGAATACTGGCAGAACAAGAAATTTCCAATAACAAGAGAACAAATTATTCAGGCGGCCAATCCGCAGGAACAGGCAATTCATATTGTCGATATACTTTGTCGTCAAGCAGGCCTGAGCGCGAATAACAACACGTCCGCCGATATCGACTGGAGCAAGTTTTCAATCGGAACCCCTGACGGAGAAATTGTCCCTTTTCTGGAACAGCGTCTTACCGCTCGGGGCATTCCGGTTTCTTACGCCGCGGGAGTTTCATCCGCTCAAATTCCTAATCGTGTCATTCAGCTGGTGAAACAGATCTCCGATTTTCTCGGCAAACGTCTTTTCTCAAGTTTTACCGGACTGATCCGGCATCCCGATTTTGAGAGATACCTGCTTCGTAAATTAACCGGATCTTCCCAAGGAGCGGGTAATTGGCTTGGATCTTTTGACCGTTATCAAAATAACTATCTTCCGGAACTGGCCGACGAACATTGGAATTTGCGTGAAGTTGAAAAATCGAATATTGATGTTCACCTTCTCAGTTTGGTGATTGAAGCGGTTGAAGATCTGCTGAACCCATTTCGAGCCGATAACGACACCTCTCTTCTGCAGGAGCAGCTTGTTTATAAAAAAAATGACAGCGATCCGACATCCCCCCCTTTATCGAAAGAGAATTTTGAACTCAATAAGCCCGAGCAAATTGGTAAAATTCTCCAAGCCATTCCCGAAATTCGGCGGATATTAAATGAAAAACAGCTCACGGTCCGTCAATGGTGCCCGATTATTTCCGAATTGATCTGTAAAATATATCCAGAAGACGATCAATACCAAACAAACAAAGATGAAATTTTTCAAATTGAACAGGGAATCGCGGCACTTAACAGCAGTTTAAGTGAACTGGCGAATATTCCGGAAGCATTCAGTCAAAAGACCGGCGCTTCTTTTGTTTTTTCTCTTCTCGACCGGCTGCTTCAATCGACGCAGCTTCAATCCCGTCCGCATCAGGACGGATTGGAACTGGTCGGTTGGCTGGATCTTCTGCTGGATGATTCGCCGAATATTATTATCAGCGGAATGAATGAAGGAATCATTCCGTCAACGATTTCTGACGATCTCTTTCTTCCCGACACACTGCGCCGGTCACTTGATTTGAACGACAACCGACGGCGTCTGGCCCGGGATAATTACGAGTTTTCCGCAATCATTCATTCACATCCCGATCTCAATCTTGTTTTCGGAAAGAGGTCCGTTGCCAATGATCCTCTTATGCCAAGCCGTTTTCTTTTCGCAGCGGATGCAGAGGAAATGGCCGTTCGAGTCTGTCATTTTTTCAATAGTGCCGAAACGGTGATCCCCGCGAATAATCCAACAGACCTCCCGCCGGGCAACCCCAATACGGTATCCCGTCAATCCGGAGTTTCCCGATTTCATCCGCCCGTACTCCATCTAAACGTACCCTGCCCGACATCAATGGCGGTTACCGAATTCAAGGACTTTCTTGCCTGTCCTTACCGATATTTTCTCAAACATCATTTTAATTTGCGTCATTTAAGCGACAACAGCCTTGAAATGTCGATTGCGTCTTTCGGGAGTATAATTCATCACCTGCTCCAAACGTTCGGCGAAGATACCGATCTCCAAAAAATAACGGATTCCGAAACTCTTTATCTGGCGCTTTCCGATATGCTGGATAAACAGATCCTGGGGATCTATCAGAACGAAGCTTCCCCAATGATCCCCATTCAGAAGGAACAGATCCGTTCGCGTCTGAAAGAATTCGCCCAATGGCAGGTACAATGGCGCCAGCTGGGAAATGAAATACTATTTGTTGAAAAAACGCCGCAGTCAGAAGTTGCTCTCAATGTTGATGGTGAAAAAATGAACCTTCGCGGGCGAATCGACCGAATCGATTACAATCCCGCTTTGAACGCCTGGTTTGTTTGGGACATAAAAACTTATGACAGTTATAAAACAGGCACAAAAAATGCTCAAAATGAATCACTCCTTCCGGAAAAATTTGCCAAACTGTTCAGCAGCGGTGTTGGCAACACCCCCGACGGTGATCATCGGATCAATATTGGCAAACCTTCCTCTTCCGGAAAAAAAGTTTTGGAAAAACATCTTGATGAATCCAGAAAGAGTACAAAGAAGGAATCTCGCTGGAAAAATCTTCAGCTTCCGCTTTATCGGTATCTTTTCAGTCAGATCCTTGCGGATGAAAAAAACTTTCCTGACCCTGATTCTGTTCATTTCGGCTATATTGTCCTGCCTAAAAGCGGCAAAGTTCATGGACTCGGCTGTCCTTGGAGCCTCCAAGAGCTGGCTGAGGCCGACGAGACCGGACGCTGGGTTATTCGAACCGTTCGCCGACTTTGGCGCGAAGGGGTCAATCCCGACTGTCTGATTGACACCAATCAGCCGGATCGCGGATACATCCTTGCATCGTCGTCTCCTGTTTTATCGAAAGAATGGGCACCGATTACTTGCGAAAATCAAATAATCGATTAAAACATCACTTAATAATTTTTATCCATTATTATATTGCGGTATTATTTCACACAAAAACGAATAGAACGAAAATTACAATTTTAAGAATCTGAAAAATGAATAATATGTTTTGATTGAAATTAAAAAATGAAAAATATTATAAACTCGGCGAAAAAATATGTTGTCGTCATGGAACCAGTATCAAACAGCAAATACTATTTGCCGGAAATACTGAAACGCGGATATGTTCCTATCGCGATTTTTCCCAAGGCAGGATCGGCCTGTCGATTCGCACGGGAACAAGTAATGCATTATGTCAAAGATCTTGCAGAATCCGTTTACATTTTGCGAAATAATGATCCGGAGTCCATACTTGATCTTTTGACTCATTATAATATTGAGGCAATTATTTCGGGAAACGAACCCGGAGGCCTCCTGACCGATTTTCTTTCCGATCGATTGGGACTTCCGGGCAATTCCATGATGACCACTGCTTACCGTCATGACAAAATTATTATGCAGAAACGTCTTAAAGAGGCCGGTCTCAATTATGTTGAGTCAAAGTCGGTTTCAAATGTCGATGACGGCATACAATTTGCTATCAAACTTGACGAATGGCCTCTGATTCTTAAATGGCGTGCGGAAACCGGTGAAAGACGTATTCGATGTTGCCATAATATCGATGAGTTCAAAAAATATCTTGAAGAGATCTTTTTGAGTCCGTTTTCGGAAGAAATACAGGAAAATTCCGTCTATGTCCAGGAATATATCAGAGGTTCGGAATATGCCGTTCATACCGCGTCTTGTGACGGAGAACATCAAATTACCGATTTTTGGGAAAATCACAAATTCATTTCAGCACCTTACAGTGAGACTTACGATTATGCTAAACTTGTTACTCATTTGGACACAGAACAAAAAGAAATATGTGAATATGTTTTAAAAGCTATTTCAATGTTGGGATTTCGGTTCGGACCGGCTCATTCCGTTGTCATCAGCAGCGACCGCGGTCCGGTTCTTGTTGATTGCTCGACCAGTCCGATGAACGGACCATTTCCTGTCAAACTGCTCAAAGAATGTCTCGGGCATTGCATTGTCGATCGAGCGCTCGACTGCTATCTTGATCCCGATAAATTTCAAAAAGAATCGTTAAAACCTTATCAACCGAAAAAAACGCTCCTTTGCAAACTTTTCTTCGCTCCGAAAGAGATCAACATCGCGTCCGTTCCGCTTGTTACTCTGTCCCGTTTTCTTCCAACCGCCAAACAAGGCAACTTTGTTTCCAGTATTCATTCCTTTCAGCTAAGTAAAACAACTAATTTTTATACTTTGCCGGGGACCCTCTTTTTTTGTGACCGCAACGAAGACCGGGTTATGGAAGATTATGAAAATCTTCGCGCTATTGAAATTGGCGATTTTTCAATTCTTTTTAATGAAAAATGTATTTCCCGCGATTATCCCGATCAGAAACTTTCCATTAAGGAAGAACAATTATATTTTCCTCCGGTCAAAGAAGATGACTATTGCTGGCATATCGGAGCTGCGGAAAAACCGGAACGGAATTACAAGGGCTGGCATTATGTCGGAGCCGGTCGATGGCCCGACTCCAAGGTCAACAAAGTTGTCATTACAGGATTGGCCAACGTTCCGGATTGGGAAATTTTGATCAACAATATCGGTCTGCTAAGCAGACATATTCCTGTTAACGGTGAACTGACGGTTATTATTCCCAAAAAATGTCCCGTCTCTTACCGCGCCTGGGAACTGCTGCTGGCCGCGCTGGGCTGGTCGGTCAAGTCGGTTGACAATCATGAAAGACTCGAATTTGTTAAAACAAGAAAAGATCGTTGATTTTTATTGTCCGGTCAATGTTTTAATAATTCTAAAATTTTTATATTCGATCTATTTTGATATTAGACCGATTTCATGATGAATTTTGTTTTATAACGTCAAAAGAACAGTCGATTCAAGCAATCAATCGGCGAAAACGACGGAAAATTAAAAAATAAAAACGGTATAAAAGCGGTATAATACTTTACTTTATCAAAGAGGGAGAAAGTACATTATCTGTTGTTCCTTTTGTTTGTGTAAGAAAAATGCAGCAGAGAAACTGTCTTCAAAGGTTGACCAACGCAAATCTATTGACTGTGTTGAAGATATTCAATAAAATAAATTTTCAAAACGTATTGAAAATATTCAATAAAATAAATTTTCAAAACGTATTGAAAATATTTAACAACATAACTGTTTTTTAAATCGAATGAAAAACTGTATTATCAGGATGAAGGACAATAATATGACGACAAATAATATTTTGAGAAAGCAATATCAGCACGTGAACTCTTTCTTTTTTAAATTTAAGACCGTTTTAATCGTGTTTTTTGGGGGATTGATATCTCTGACATCAGCACCTTTATTTTCCGAAGAACCGCCTCGAATTCAAGGAAAAGTCATGTATCGCTTTCATGCGGACGAAGCAGTCCAGGGAACGGCGGTCGATGACCGTTATCTGTATGTAATCGCGGATGCCGCCATTGGAAAATATGATAAAAAAACCGGTAAAAAACTTGCCGTTTGGAAGGAAAAAGAGAATGGACCTGTTTGCCATTTGAACGCGGGGGTCATTGATCAAGGAAAGCTTTATACCGCTCACTCCAACTGGCCGACCGCACCGGTTGAAAGCTCCGTTGAAATTTTTGATACCGTCGATTTGAAACCGTTAAAATCATTTAGTTACGGTATTCTTCAGCAGGGAACCTTGACTTGGCTTGACGTTCGAAACGGAACCTGGTTCGCCGCGTTCTCCAATTACGATGCCGTCGAAACCTATCCCGGGAGAAACTCGAACTGGTCTTACATTGCCCGGCTTGACGACAAACGAATGCCTGTTGAGAGCTGGACCTTTCCTAAAGATCTGATCAAAAAATTCGACGGATACGCGGCGTCAGGCGGAGCTTTTGACGCGGACGGCCTTCTTTATGTCTCCGGTCATAAAGCAGGTGAACTTTACCAGCTTGAATTTCCTCAAGCCGGTTCAACTCTTCGCTGGACCGCAACTGTTGAAGCGCCGTTCGGAGGTCAGGCTTTTTCAATCGACAAAGCGACAGGCTATTTTTATACCATCAATAAAAAGACCAGCGAAGTTATTGTTATCGCAAAACCGAAATGATATTTTTGCACCGTAAACAACTTTTAAACGGCAATTCAAAATATTTTCGAGGGTTCATTTCTGAATAGAGACAAAAAAATAGAATTGCGGAGTTTTATTTGGTCAACAATTTATATAATGTTCTCTTTGTTAATTTTCCGTCATTTTCGTCGATTAATTGGGTAAATCGACCGTCTTTTAACGTTGGAACGGAAAATCAATAATAGAACCGGTATATTTTCATAAATTCCGCCGCTTGACATTGTACTCCGGCAGTTCCTTATAATAATGGAACGAAGAATTTATAATGAAAACGATCTAAATTGAGAACAACTCCGCTGTTTCATGCTAAAATGATCTATTGTTCACTCGATAATTTGTTCAGCATAAAGAATGCTGTTTGCAGAAAAAAATTATCGGGCGTTTCGGTAAGCGCGACGCTGTCGAGTGGCTTCGCGATGACTGCCATCAAACGGAATACCATTAAATCCCAAACCGACCCGCGGATGTCCGGTTCGAGTCATTCGAGCCGAATTGGAAGAGGAAGTACTTTTTGCAGCCAGTTCCGCCGAATTTTGCGACGGCAGGAAAGCAAAACCGATCCCTAATACGGATAAAAAAAACACAACAAACAATAAATTTTTTCTCATGACAAAATTCCCTACTAAGACAAAATCGTTTTCGGTTGGTTGTTTCTCTGTTGTTACGAGAAAAACACCAGCTGTACTCCTTTTACCAAAACGAAACACAAAACACTGATATTATGCAGTATTTTCATAAAAAAACAAGGGTCTTTCGAACAAACTTTTTTGTTTATCAACCTCTAAGTTGACAAACATAACGAATTAACAAATAAAACAAAACAGAGTAAATAAAACCAGTTTTGTTGATATTCAGTTTTTACATATTATTATACTGTTCTTGTTTTTATATTACTTTTATTTTTTCCGTCTTTTTCGCCGATTGACTGCGTGAATCAGCTGTTCTTTTGATATTATAACGGAAAATTTATCATGAAATCGGTATACTTTTCTGCCGTTGCGCCGATTTGCTGCGTAAACTGATTTTTAATATTTAAACGAAAATTCCATAATCTATATAAACTAATAATGAAGACAAAATTTCTTTAAAAACATTTCAGTATTAATAAATGGCTTACATAATCAATAACGCTCCGACTTTTACAAAGATCGAGAATCTGTTATAATTCAGGAACTGAAAGCCCAATAAAAATCACTGGGAAATATATGCTGTTACAAAAATGGTCTTGATATACCTGTTTTTAAAAAATCCGTCAATAGTCAAACAACGGCTTTTGAGGTTTTTTCGTCAATTTAAAACAATGCGAAAATATATGATCCGTTTCATGATTTCGCCCTGCTCTACTTTTGCCGATATAACAAACATATCTCCTTATGTCTCCGATTAATCGTGCCTGAATCGTTTTTCTCCTCTTTTACAGAATCAAGTGTTATTTTGCAAAAGTTCAGTAATAATACACGACAAACAGTATATATCCACCTTTTCATTTATTATTATCAGGGAAACGATAAACCGCTGAAAATTCCTGTCGTATTGTCAAAGACCAAACTCTTCAGCCGTGACTTCGCTAAATTTTCCCCCCTCCATGATCACAGATCTGTTTATAGCTTTGTATTTTTCATAATCAAATTTTACCAACGGCTCAAAATAAAATCTGCATACTTGATTTTTTATTTTTTACAATATATTATTATAGTTGAACGACTGAAATTTTATATATACCGGTTCAATGATGAAAGTTTCGTTATAACGTCAAAAGAACATCCGATTCACGCAGTCAAGTGGCGAATATGACGAATTTTTTAAAATAAGTGCAGTATAAATAATTAATCGAAAATATACGGTCCCCAAAAGGAAACAATAATGATCAGATCTAAAACAGATTGTTTTAATTCAAACAAGTTTACCAATTCAGTAAACCAGCGGCATAACACAGGAAGAAAAATCTTTCCTCGTTTTTTCCCGACTGCTTTTAGAAAGGACGACCAGCTGAAAATAAATAAAAAATTTTATTACAGGTCGCTTTTCTCTCTTTTATGTTTACTTTTCCTTCTGTTCGAATCTTCCTCATCAGCGGCTCAACCGTCTTTATCGATTCCTCTTGTCCCGGTGTCCGTTTCAGGTGAATCCAAAACACACTTAATCGCCAATGCTATTGACCGGAATTATAATACTTACACTTGTCTCTTGGATGATTCACCAAACGGATCAAACACTCAAATGATTCCGGCTAATGGTGATTCGCCAGTAACAGGACACGCCGTTTTTAAATTCAATGAACCGTATTTTATTTACGCGGTCAAAATCACCGCCCCGAAAAATAATTTTTACGCTCCCAAAAATCTTGACCTGTTTTATCTGAAACCTGACAGCGATCTATCCAATCCTCCGGGTCAGAATGATTGGAAAAACGACCGGAATCTTCTTTCGATTCTTAAAAACGAAGATCTTGCCTATTTTGCAAATGGACAATCCATTCTGATTCCTTTTAAGGGAGTGGCTGCTCAGTATTTGGGTTTGCGCTTCAATGACGCCTTTGAAACAGGCCGAATGAATTACGCGATTATTCAGTTCAGTGAGATCGAAGTTTTTGGAGTTCCCGTCTCCCAAGCTTCTGCAATTGATCTGAATTCAATTACCATCGACGGAAAATCTTACAAAGATCTGATGGCAGAAAAAGATCTTCTCCGAAACCGCAATACAATTCCTTATCCGCAATCGCGTTTGGAACTTTCCTGGATGCGGCAGGATTACGGACAACTTGAGGTGAGTTCCTGTTTTCAGGGGGCACAAAATTTTCTGCTTGAAAAAGAAATGATTCGAAAAGTTCTTAATGAAATCGCGCAAGATGAAGAAATACCCGAACTTGAAAAGGAATTTGCGCAGCTTATCGAAAAAGATCCGCAGGCAGGAGATCCTTCCGTTTGGGAATTTTATAAAAAAGCATGTCAAAAACGCCGTGATCTCCGATTGCAATCCGTCCGTGACTACTCCGCCGAATATATTTATGTCAAACATTGTCAGCTTCAAAATCAGCCATCCTTTGCATCCAGCGCTTTTCTTTCCGACTCCGTTTACAAGGACCGACTTGGTGACTGGCGGACCGGATCAGAACTTTGCAAAATGTCAATAGACGATTCGGGCAAGATCAAAACCGAGCTTCTTCTGCGGCAGCCGAACGGTATTATTCGGGATCCCTGTGTTTCGTTTGACGGAAAAAAGATCATCTTCTCCCAACGAATCAGCGAACAGGATGACTATCATCTTTATGAAATGGATTTAGCATCGCGAAAAGTCCGTCAATTGACATTCGGACCCGGAACCGCCGATATTGAACCGTGTCTTTTACCCAACGGCGATATTATTTTTACTTCAACCCGTTGCGATCAAAATGTTCCCTGTTGGTCCTCCGATGTTACAAATATTTACCGATGCGATAGTGAAGGACGTTATATCCGCCGTCTCGGATTCGATCAGGCCCATCTCGTTTATCCGACACTGACCGAAGACGGACGAATAGTTTTTACTCGTTGGGAATACAACGATCGCGTTTCCGGTTACTGTCATAAACTTTTTATTATGAATCCGGATGGAACGGCGCAAACTGAATTTTACGGAAACGAATCGTTCGCGCCCCGTTCGATCATTCATGCGCGCAGTATTCCGGGCACGTCCAAAATGATGGTGATTGGATCCGGTCATCATACTTATCAGGTCGGAAAATTAATGCGGCTCGACCGTACCCGGGGAACACAGGAAGCGGAAGGACTTGAATATGTCGCGCCGGTCAAAAAATTTCATCCGGTTCGAGACGATCTTTTCGGATCAGAAGGCGAACTGTTTCAATATCCGCTTCCCATCGACGAAGACAATTATCTTGTCTCTTACGTTCCGGAAGGGAATCCCGGACGGGGAGGTCGGAATCAACGGCCTTTTTCGATCTATTGGATGAACAGTGACGGACGAAGGGAACTGTTGATTCACGATCCCTCCATTTCGTCCGGACAGATCGTTCCGCTGGCGAAACGAACTCCGCCGCCGATCCGTCCGAACGCGTTTGATCTCAATAAAAAAGATGGTAATTTTTATGTTCAGGATATTTATTACGGACCCGGACTAAAAAATGTTCCGCGCGGAACGATTAAAAAGATCCGCGTGATTGGAATTTCGTATCGGGCCATGTCTGCCGGGGTCGATTACGATCAGCCGAGCGCGCAGAAACATACTCCGATTGGCATCGGCAACAGTTCTTGGGATGTCAAACATGTTCTCGGCGATGTTGATGTCGAAACGGATGGATCTGCCTTTTTTAAGGTGCCTGCCCGAATGGCCGTCTATTTTCAAATGTTGGATGAAAAAGGTCGAATGGTCCAGTCGATGAGAAGCTGGGCTATGGTCTTGCCCGGCGAGACCTTTGCCTGTATCGGCTGTCATGAGGACAAGAACACAACATTTACCAGTAAAAAACTTTCAACGATCGCGGGCAAACGCCCCCCGCAGGAGATTCAGCCGTTTTACGAACCCGGCGAAATCGCCTTGCAGGAACAGATCCAGTTTATGTCTGAATCGGAAAAACGCGCTTGTGAGTATTTAAATATCAACGCGCCGCAAGGAATGGACGTGCCCCAGGGCTTTAGTTATTTGCGCGAAATCCAACCGATTTGGGACCAACATTGTGTCTGCTGTCATACCGGTCGTCAGAACGCCGACGGAAAACGAATGCCAATGAGTCTTCTCGGAGATACAGGAGAATACACTTGGTCGCAGGCTTGGAAAGACGTTAAATCCCGTCCTTGGTCGCTCCAAAATATTTATCCTCAAACCGGCAAGGACATGAATCCCGGCCGCGATTTTGCCGAATCATATTTGCGTCTGACCAATTGGGGACGTGTCTGTTACGGACATCAAAGCCAATGGATCAACTGGATCCCAATGGCCATATCATTTCCGCCGCTTCTGCCCCCTTATTATTGGGGATCGACCAAAAGCGCTCTGATGAATTATTTGGAACCATCTCATTATAGTGTCAAACTGTCTGACCGCGAAAAAAAACGCATTGCCTGTTGGATCGATCTTTGCGTTCCTTATTGCGGTTCGTACATGGAGGCGAACAAATGGGACAAAATTGAACATACATACATTCATTCTTACCGAAAAGACTGCCGTCCCGCCTATCTGTTTCAAGAGGCAAAACGTCTCAAACACGCGGAAATGGAAGTCGTTCATCTTGATAAATACAAAAAGCATCTCGAAAATAATATGCAGTTCAAACCGGAGGAATTTCCGCAATTTACCTTCGGCGGAACGGACAATCAAAAGAAGTTCATCGACAGTTATAACAACCGGTCTAGTGAGGTTCCCATTTACGGAATAGCGGAAGGCAAAAATGCTCGCGGCGGTTCGAATGTTAAAAACATTTATCGAAATCTGGCGCTTAATCCCAAGGCATCTGTTTTCAGTTTACGGTCTTATCCGCGCGCTGTTTCGAACAGTCATTTTAAATATCTTTACGAATTCGCGCCGACCAACGTCATTAACGGATCGATCAATGATGAAAAATACTGGAAACCAAATCGGCGTACCGATCTTTGGTTGACGATTGAATTTGGCCGGGAAATTGAAACCGATAAAGCGGTTCTCGTTCTCAAACTCGCCCCGAATCAAAAGAAAACCTGGAGAAAAGCCCTTCTTGAATTTTCAGATGGATCAAAACAGGAAATCGAATTGAAAAATACCTCTGATCCGCAATCTTTCGTTTTTTCAAAAAGAAAAACTTCTTATGTAAAACTGACGGATCTTTGTGAACATTTTCCGATTTCGGAAAATGCCATTGACGAATTTGAAATATGGGGACGCGATTTATAACCTTACTAATATATAAGTTATCAGAGATATTATACTGTTCTCATTTTAAATTTTCCGCCATTTCCGCCGGTTGACTGCGTGAATCGGCTGTTCTTTTAACGTTAGAACGGAAAAGATATAATGGAATCAGTATAAAAATTTTTAAAGAACATTTCCCAATTATTAAAAGTCTTTATAAAAAAGGTTCATCTGATATATCAGGGAAAACGACCATTGTCTATTACGATATAATGAAGACGCGTTCATTACAATATAATGAAGACGCGTCTTTTTCAGAGCCTGATGAAAACTTGAAGTTATCCTTCCTTGCCAATGTATTGGAAATACTATTACAAAACCAAGGGGATAACTCCCATTTTTACATAAGAACTTTTCAGTTTATTTTTCATGACAGGTGAGACTTTACACGGTATAACATTCTCAAAAATATTTTCTGTTTGACCGCGCATACAAAACGGCGATATTAAACCAAAATCAAAATTTACATAAAATCATGCTTTTTTTATATGCACTTCGTTTTTATTGGATTGGGAATTATTCGATTCGGCTTTCTTTTCCGCGAGTTTTTTTCTTTTTCGAAGTTCTTCTTTAATTTCTTTAGGAAAGAAGAGACGCCCGGTCCATCCGTAAAGCATGGCGGGAAACAGAATGATATCGCCATAAAGAGCAATCGTCAGCAGCAGGGCAAGGATCCATGAAAATCTTGATATCGGAAGAAAACTGCTCAACGCAAAAATCAGCATTCCTCCGCCGCAAAGAATTGTTGCCTGCATCATTGCGGTCCCGCATCGACTGTAAGCGTATTCAATCGCGTCGTTTTGAGTCATCCCTTCCCGAAGTCCGCGCTTAAACCAAGTCAGGAAATGGATGGTTCCGTCAACAGAGATACCAAGAGCGACGCTGGCGGTCATCATCGTTCCCATATCGACCGGAATTTTCAACATCGCCATCGCACCAAACATAATAATGCTCGGAAAAATGTTGGGGATCATGGCCATACTTCCTTGCAGAGGTCCGGAGAAAAAAATAATGATAGAGATCAGAATTAACAAAAACGCGGAAATATAACTCGAACAAAGATCTTTTAAAAGTTGTCCTTGCGCTTTATGAACGACAGGAATACCGCCTGTTATCAAAAGATCCGCCCCTTTGATTCCTGTTGATTTACCCCCTTCTGCTATCGTTTTATCCAGTTCTTTTTGTAATTTGGGAAGAAATTCTCCGTAAACGATTTGTTTATTGGCGCAAACCCGCAAACTTATTCGCCAGCGATAAGCCGGAACGGCTCCGTAAATTTGATCTTCCTTAAGATCTTGATTATCAAACAAGCAAGATTTTTTTAACTGATCCGCCTGATTGTCCATCATTTTCTCAAAAACAGACCGTTCGGAAACGGCTCGGGCGCCTCTTGCCTGCGGATCGGGTAAATACGGAATAAAAGTCAATGCGGACAAAGTACAATCTGTTTCGGGCATGTCCCAAACTTTCCTGTCGATTTGGTCCAACAGATCCAACTGATTCAACCAAGTGATTCCTGCGTTGTCTTTTTTGGGAATACTTACAACGATTTCAACAGGAACAAGACCGCCGAAATGATTTTCAAGAAAGTCGTAATTTTGAATAACCGGTGCGTCTTTTTTAAACATTCCGTGAAACGTAATCGTTGTATCAAGGCGCGGAAGATAATAAGCGGTCATAAAAAGCGCATAAAAACTGACAAGCAAAATATGGATCCGATAATGCCGGACAAATTTGGGCAGCGTTTTCCATAAACCGTCAATTGATTTTGATAATAATGACATGCACCAATCCAATGCGCTTTTTATTTTGTTCGGTTTTTTTTCTTCTTCAGAAATATTGTTTACTGACCATCGTTTTATAGGAAATTCCTCAAGTATGCTTCCGATAAAAACAAAGAAAAAGACAGTTCCAAAAAACAGACTGAAAGAGGAAAAAATACCGAAATTCTTAATCGGAATAATGGAACTGGACGTAAGAGAATACAAGCCCATAATCGTAGTCAAGCAGGCCAAAGTGCAAGGAAGAGCGGCGCATTTGATCGCGCTCATAACAGCTCCTTTTTTTCCTTTGGTTTCCATATGATCTTTATAATAATTAAGCAGATGAAGAGATCCGGAAATTGTCAGAACAAAAACAAGAGAAGAGGTCAGCAATGTTATTGTGTCAAGATGTGTTCCTGTATAATAAACAAAAGCAGTACTCATTTGCTGATTAAAAATAGCGGCGGCAAAAACAACAAAAACCGCCAGCCATTGACGCAATAGTACAAAAAGCAGCAAAATACTTATCAACAGGAAAAACGGCAAAATAGTCTGTTGAGATTGCAAACTGGTTTCGTCAATAACAACACTGTCCAAAGAAGGTCCTGCCATTTTTATTTGATTTTTGGAAAGTCCTGTTGTTTCCTGAACAGTTTTATAAACAAAATCGATTGATCTTTTGGAGTCTTTTATTCCTTCCTCAGAAATAATCGCCACAAAGCAGCCATGTTTATGATCTTTGGAAATAATCCAGCCCTGCATTCTCGCAAACGCTTCTTCTTCAGTCAGATCAAGCGGTCTTGAAGTCATGTCTTTAAAAATACCGCTGGTAGTTATGACCCGTTGAAAAAGAGCCGGACGCGTACTGTCTTGCGGAGTGGTCAAAATCTTTGCGATTTTTTCAAGTACCGGATCTGACGGAGAGCAATTTTCCCAACTGACCATGAGGAGTTCCCCCTCATGAAAATGAGAATAATACCAATACAAATCCTTAGTCTCTTGAAAGCCGGAAGGAAGCCAGTCAATAACGCGATTGGACATTTTTTTCTGTCCTTCCATCGCTCCGTATCCAAATATTATAAATAACACAAATGTTATAAACAATATAAAATATCGAAATTTTCGATTGGCAAAATTGTCTTTCATTTTTTATCCTGTTAATAATAAAACGGAGATTAACAAGCTTTATACTGTTTCTTTTTGGAATTTTTTCAATTCACGTCAAGCGGTTTCGTAATCTGACTCCGTTTTCGAACTGATAATAAAAAAACACAAATGAAACAGTGATAACTTGTTTTATGAATATCTCGAAATTCCGGTTAAAGAATTTTTCGATCAGTTTCGTCGTTTGACAAAACGCTTTATAATGGTCCCTCTGATTTTTTTGATCTATTATACCGGTTACCTGATTCCAATTTGATTTTTGGTAATCAGTTTCCCCTGATTATTGATGATTATCAAAATGTATAACAAAAACCCTTTTCTCTTTCGACAAAATCAGTTAAATTCGAAAATATACTGTCGACAATTTAATTTTCCGCCGGTTGATATTTTGAGCCGATTGCTCTTCTAATGGCAAAACAGGAAAACAAAATGTAAACGATATAACTTTCATACAAATTTTATTCCGTTAAATCCAAAAAAATCGGATCGATAAAATTACGGTTCAATGTCACTTTGTCTGCTTCAAATCTCAAGGCGTAATGAAGTTCTCCTCCGTAAGAATACATGGCGAAAAACAAACTGGTTCTATTCCGGCAAGGCCCTGAAAACAGAAGTTCATCCAAAATCAAATTTTCGTTATCAAGCGCTATTTTTTCGTTAACACGTTTTAACCGCTTGTCGAACATTTTATCGGTATTACCCAAATTTGAAAAAACAGCCGTACTCAATGACCGCGGCGAACGAACAATTCCAAACAGCCCGCCCGGAATCGACGCAAAAAAGTTGATGCCGGCAACAAAAAAGGCTGCGATATTCCAGCGCCGCATTTCAAAAATATCATTCGCGATTTTTTTAGCAAATTCAATGGATTTTGAACATTCTTTTATTTTACGATTAAGAAAACAATAACTGACGACATTGGCGGCCGGAAGAAATTCCATTTCCGGCCATCTTAAATTAAAAGGAATCGCAATGCGCAACAAACCGGACGGACGGACCCGGACAAGCCCAACCGACGGATCCGCAAGACAATTCATGTAACGTCCTATAAAAAAAGAATTTATCGTTAATTCCTTTTCTTTGATGTGTGTCAAAAATTTTATTGTATCTTTCTTGTTCAATTTTCCGTAAAGAATTTTTTGATTAGGAAAGTTTTTTCGATCGTTTGAATCATGATCAATCGGTCTTAAAGATTGAGGAACCGCGGAAAGAACGGGACTTTCAGAAAGATCCGATTTCTCAGAACCATCCGAAACACTCGAACAATTTTTTGCATGACCAACGGAATCAGCCGCGCAGTTTTTATCTGTTGTGTATTTTGGAAAATTCAACGGTAACGGTTTACCGATAAGCCAAAGCGCAGCTTGAAAGGTAATTTCAATAATCAGGCGCCAAAAGGGAAGCGTTTCAGGAGGCGGGGGAAAAACGAAATCGTTTCTTTTCGGAAGCAATTCGAAATTTCTTGACGGAATATCTTCCGGATTTACCCCGGTTTGACCATCCAACTCATAAAAGCGGAACCAATCATTATAAAAACAGACAAATCCCGCCCCATCGGAACAGGCATGATGAACAAACATTCGAAAGGTCACCTGATTTTTTTCTTCATAAGCCAAAATACGCAAGCCATTTTCTTTTGCAAGATTTAAACGGATCATTGAATCCGCTTCAAATTCCCGGCGGCTCTGCGTCCATTCGATTTCAGGCAAACGGTCGTTCAAAAACCAATAGAGTTTCCCCCATTTTTTATGAACAACAGACCGAAACAGCGGATGAAGCCCAAGAGCTTTTTCGAACGAACGATTCCAGCGTTTCCGATCAATTTTTCCTTTCCAAATCATTCGGGCAGTAAATGTCGCAGGACAGTTTTTCGAATTGTCCCAAATCATGTATTTTTCAAACGGTGTTAAACGAAGAGGAAAAATTTTCTTGGCTTGTTCGTTTAACAACGAATTTGTTTTCTGCAAGTTTTTCATTTTAAAATGTCATATCGGTTATGTTCAGTATATTTCCAATTCCAATCAAAATTAAGCAGCTAAGCCGGCTTTTGTTTCGAAAGAATCTTCAGAAAATATAAATTTTTATAATATGTCAGACAATTCCCATAAATACATTGTTAAAATAATATATATCAATTTCTCCTTTTATTTCTTTATAACAAAAAGAGAAAACTGTTTTGTACTCATTATTTTGATCACTGTCCTTTATGCTCGTCCGTATCGCCAAGGGATGAAAGGTTTCTGATTCACAATATTTTTTATAAACCGCTTCTTTAACGGTCCATATTTTATCGCTCAAAAAAGAATCGCTCTCAAGATTTCGATTAATGGCGATTTGTTCTTCCTCGGTAAAAAAAAGGGAAAGCATACCTTTCTGAACCGATCCGGAAGGCATTAAATCACAGCCTATTCGTCCGTTTTTTTGAGACGAAAGAGCCGCAAGAACATAATTTCCCGCATGAGAAAGAGACAGTATTTTATTTATTCTTTCATTCTTCCCCTTATTATTTAATCGGTAAATCACAGGCGGAATCCCTCTATTGTTTTCGTCCCGGGAAACAACCAAAAGAGACTGAAAAAAAATCGAATCGGCAAAACACAGACTGTCGGTAAAATTTCCTGTTGAATCCATTAATAACGATTCATTCAAACAGTAAAAATCAACAAACTTGTCCCATTGTAAAATTTTTGCATTGTCAGCTTGAAACATCATTACGAATCCGCAATCAACAGCCAATAAAAATTTCAGCAAAAATCGACCGATCAACCAATTTTCTCTTGTTTCTCCATTTTTTATTTTTTTTGCATATTCTCTTTCCGCAGGAGCAAGAAAATTTTGATGCGCTAAAATTTCCCGGGCTTCCGGCTCATTTCTGTTCAAAAGAACAGTCTTGTATAATTCGTTTTCAAAAATTCGCAACATCGTTCAGTATATAAAATTTATCATCTTATTGTTAATTCAAACAACCCTGTTTGTCCGTCTGAAAGATTCCTTTTCAATGGAGATCAGGATCCAAGTGAGAACTTTAGCATTTTCGATAAATATCATCAACAATGGTTATAAAACGAAAAAATAAAATTACCCTTTGTGTTTTGAAATATTTCTTATTTATTAAATCGACCGAAATGAACTTTAAAAAAAGAGTATTCAATATTTATATAAAAACAAAACCTGTACCGAACCGTCTGTCAGAATACCGATCTATTTGACAATTATACCAAATGCAACGCATTTGATAATTGGTGTTTTTAGTTAAAATCCAAGTTATTTTTCTGTGTATTCAGCGCCAAACACTTATTCTTTTTAACTAAAAACAGCAAGCTAATTTATACATTTTTAATATTTTTAACAAAACAAAACATCGTTACCTGATAAGTGCTGAACAAGACCGATTATCCCAATGTTCGCGAAAGCCGTTATATAATCGCGGTCACAAGAATTTGAATGGCTGTTATAAGATTGAGAATGAGAATAACAGGCACAAAAACCTCTTCCGGAATCATCTTATAAAGTTTTCTTCCAATCAGAGCGCCGAGAACAAGACCGGGCAGAAAGACAAGTGTCAGAAAAAAAGTTTCCGGAGTAATAATCTGCGCATCCGCGGCATCGAAGCCAAGCTGTGTTTTGATCCCGGTTGCCAGCAGGAGAAGCGGGATCTTTGAGGTATTAACTAAAAAAAAGAAAACTGCGTTGGTCCCCATAAAACGTTTCTTATCAAGATTTTGAGAGGCAAAATAGACTGCGGACACAACGCCGGCAGCGTTTCCGAGCATTGTTGTCAAACCGGTTAAAATACCGCACGCATTACGAAACGTCCAGCCTTGCGCGATTTTTGTCCAACCCATCTTTTTCCGAAGAAACTCAAAAAAAAGAATCGAAACCGCAAGTATTCCAACGCTTAATTTAAATTGACTATTGTCCATAAAAATCATTACCCCCATTCCAAGAAGAAGTCCAAAAAACATGGGAGGATAAAGTTTTTTTACAAGGCCGGGCTGTCGATCTTTGCGATAATAAAAAACAGCCGCGAGATCCCCTAAAATCAAAAGAGGAACAACAGCGCCGGAAGCAAACATTTCGTGACCGGTAAAAGCAGAAATCATTAAAAGCGATCCGAACATTCCAACCCCCGGAACTCCTGTTTTGGCGATTCCAAGAAGAAGAGCGGCGGTCAATCCGATAGTAACAGTAATTGCGGTCAGCATGGGCAAGTTCCAAAAGACGGAATCATAATAATGTCGTTTTTTCAAATCACTCTGTCGAGAGTCAAACGGTTATTTAATATTTTTACTGTTTGGCATTGATGACCTGAACGGGCACACATTCAACAGAAAAATAATGTCTGCGACAAAGATCTTCTTTTATTCTGATAATTATCGATCTTTTTCAAAAGACGTCAACCATCAGACGTTATAAAATTTTACTTCTGTCCCCTGCTAATTGAAAACGAATTCTTTTTTGATAAAATTTATAAATCGTAATCGGAAAAACATTGCGGTTTTTCTGTTGGCCCTTGTTTCTTTGTCGCTATTCGTTTTTCCTCAATGATAAAAAAGATTAACGCTGTATCAGTTGTTCTGATTGCATGTCAGATACAATTGGAGAACCTGTTATGAATTTGTTCGAAAACGATTTGAGATTTATTGACGCGCTTTTTTCTTTGAGAAAAAGTAATATACTTCGCTGGAAAACTTTGTCCAATGAAAGAGGAAAATATGACTGGTTTATATTGGAGTCCGATTGGCGTCCAACGGGAGAATACACTTTTTACGGAAACTTTCGATTTCTCTATTATGAATTGTTGAAAACTAAAAAAAGAAGATTCAGTCGAAAAAAACGCGGGAAGGGACCGTCTCGATATCGCGTTGTTCTTCCTGTTTTTATTGAAATGAATTCATGTCAGGGCAATAAAGTGTTTGCGGCAGGATCGAAAATTTGGTATCGCTTTCAGGAACTGTTGGTTATCCATTTTTCAAAAGAAAGAATAAAACTCGAAAAGCACCAAAAGAAATCATTACTGCTTGAGGACATTCTCAATAATTTTTATGTTGCCCGAAAAGAAAATTTCAACAATTACCGTCGATTCTGCTTGTCGGAAGATGAGAATTGTTCCAATAATTATTCACTGACCGAACGAAAAAACGAAGCGCCTGTTGAAATTCCCGATTATCTTAATCCTCCTGATAATAAAGTGACAAAACAACAAAAACAGTTAAATATTAATGTCAACATAAACAATACCGACATACATAAAAATGAGGATTTTATGATGAATTTTGATCTAAATCGAAAAATTCTTATGCTCATTCTTAATTTGACCAACTCGGAAAAATTGTCTTGGCAGTATTCCCGTCAAAAAGATCTGTATTCCTGTAATCTTCCGATTGGCGGAAAATTACGAATACAGTCATTTTATATTGAGGCCGTCAATCAGATCGGCGCAGACCCGCTGCTGTATTGCCTCGAATTCTTCGAATTTAAAAATTCTAATGAGCATAAAATGATCTTTGCCGCGGGAACGGAATTGGGCAGTATTATCGCAGAAATCAAACATTTAATTTTCTGGCAGATGAATAAAAAAGATCCGATTTATCATTATGAACAGCAGAAAAAGGAACAGCAATTTTTTGAACAGCTTGAGCAGCTAACATAAAAATTACAATACTGTTTAAATCAAAAGCCAAACAAATTTCATATTTAATGATTTTTATGTTTACTTAAAAAACACGATTTATGCGGTATTGATAAAGAAATAAAAGTGGATCTATAATACTATTATCATTTTTTTATTTTAATATTGGAAAGAAAAATAACAACAATGAATACTTACTTTTATCTGTCTAAGTTAACATTATTATACATTAATAATATATTTTTAAAAATAATGTCGAATCCAATTAATAACCGGATTAAGTATGTCGTTATGATCGCAGCTGTTTTTTGTGTTTTCGTTTCCGCTTCCCAAGGTGATGAATCGTCCGCCGATTGGAAAAAGGATCTTGAAATCATTAAAACGAATATGCGTAACGCACTTTTAACAAAAGTCAATGATCAAAAAATAAGTTCGCCGGACAAGGACGGTTTTTGGCCGGAGATTAATTATAAAGATCAGACAAGAGGAGCCTGGCGCACCTTCGCGCATATCGCCAATATTCGGAAGCTGGCCTCAAATCCGGCTCGACACGACGAAACAATCCGCGCGCTTCGCGCATGGCAAAAATTGGATCCCCGTAATCCGAACTGGTGGTGGCAGGAAATCGGCGTTCCGTCCAGTGTTTGCGATACGATGATTATGCTGGGAAATGATCTTCCGAAAGATCTTCTTGACTCATACAGATCTGTTTTGGACCGATCCAAGCCGGGTATGACCGGTCAAAATAAAGTATGGGTTGCCGAAATACATGTTAAAAAAGGTCTTCTTTACAATGATCCAAAAATGGTTCGCGATGGTTGCGAACAGATCCTGTCAGAACTCAAAACGGTAACGTTCGGCCAGGAAGGAATTCAGGATGATTTCTCCTTTCATCAGCATGGATCCCAATTGCAAATCGGAAATTACGGATTGAGTTTTTTCAGCGATTCCGTTCGATGGGCTCATTTACTAAAAGGAACTTCTTTTCAACTTTCAAAAGATCAACTGAATTTACTGGACCATCTGTTTTACGACATGACTCGATTGGTTATGTTTAAAGGATTTTTCGATTACAGTGCCTGCGCCCGGCAGATCGGATTCAACGCTCCGATTGGCAAACATTCCAACGCGTATTGGGCGGCGCAATCACTTATGTCTCTTTTACCGGAAGATCGGCAGAAATTGTATCGGACCGCTATGCCTAAAAAAAATCTTGTCTTTGCCGAAGAGACTAAATGGTTTCCGCGCAGTGCGTATCTGATCCATCGACCGGTCAGCGACTGGTACTTTTCTGTCAGAATGTGTACGCCGCAAATCATTGGAAGCGAAACCGTAAATTCGGAAAACGCTTCCGGAAAATTTCAGGCGGATGGAACGACTTTTTTAATGAGCGACACCAAAGAATATTCAAATATCATCTTTTATTGGGACTGGCGGCATCTGCCCGGAACAACAGAAGTTCAAGACAATTCTTCTCTGACTGCCCGGGGAATTCGGAATAAAAAAGGAATGGCTGTCGGTCTGACAGGAGATCGATGCGGACTTGCGGCTTTTCATTTTTCGCCCGATGAAATAACGGCAAAAAAGATCTGGTTCTGCTTTCCCCGTGCGATTGTCTGCTCCGGCTTTAATATTGCATCAAATACCAAAAATGAAGTACACACTACTATTGATCAAACCGCCTGGCTTGGTGAGGTTTTGATCAAAAAAAAGGGGAAGACCTATCAGGCGCGGGAAGGAATAACCGATCTGACCGGAGCGGAAGCAGTTATTCATCATAATGTCGAATATATACTCTCGCCGGATGATCAATACCAATTAAAATTGAGCGAAGAACAGGGAAATATTCAGACTGTAAATGCCGCGGAACCCTCCAAGCCGGTCAGCGGCAAGATCTTTTTGCTGACAGTCAATCATGGACAGACTCCCAAAAACGAATCCTATTTTTACATAATGAAACCGAACACAAACGGCAATCAGGAAAAAATTACGCGTTTGAAAACGTCCTCCCCTATGATTCAGGCTGTTTACAGTGAAACGACCAAAATCGTTATGATCGCCGCTTGGAAACCGGGCAAGATCCAATTGTCCGACGGGTCCGAAAAGATCATAAAAACACCCGCGCTCATTCTGATACAAAATAATAAAGAAAAATTCTTTCCCATTCCGCGCAAGAATACAAAAACTGTCAAGCGCTGACCAAACGTCCGTATAGCGGCGCTGGACTCCGGCAAGAGCTGACGCGCTGCTGCCCAATTATGTCACAATGTTCGCGGATCTGTTACAACGATCCGTTTAATTTGCAAATACGGCTAACAGGAAAGAAACAGAAAGAGTCTTTAATACGTTAAGAACCTACCCTAAAAATTGATTTTAAAGATATTATACTGCTTTAATTTTAAATTTTCCGTCATCTCCGCCGATTGACTGCGTGAATCGGTTGTTCTCTTGACGTTATAACGGAAAATTCATTATCGAATCGGTATAATACATGTTTATTTCATTTTATAGAATCGATTTCAGGATAGGCTCTAATTTGGATGCGGTATCTTGTAAACAACAGATCAGGGGGTACCATGATAAAGAAGCAGCTGTTGTTTATCGGAGTTTTCGATATAAATATCGAAGCCGACATCATTTTTATCGTTCAGATGAAAACCTTCGAAAAACTTGTCGACAAACCGTCCGTAAATAACATTACCAATGGGCGTTGAGTTAGGACTCGGTTTTGAGGAAACGGAGGACGATTCAAATTTGGATCCGCGCTGTTTTTCGAGTTTTTTCTTTTCGGCGTCATAATAAGCGTAAACAGGCAGAACGACTCGTTTAAGATTTTGCGGATGCATATAAAATTCACTTCCGTTAAAAAGTTTGGTTCCGCCATCGAGTACGAGTTCACGATAGAAGATCATAACAAGGAAATGCGGCGTATCGCCTGCGGGAAAATAAACAGATGAATTGTAATTCTGCTGCTTAAGGAACGGATGTGAGGTACGGGCGATTGTTTTTCCGGTTCCATCGACAAGGGTCCAGTTCAGATAAGACATAAGAAAAAGTCCGGTCTCCGCGATCTTCCATTTACCATCGTCGGTTACGGTTATTTTTGGTGTTTTTCCGGAAGCGTCAAAAAGAAGACAGTCTCTTTTTTCCTGCGGTCCTTTTTTATTGGCAATAACAAAAGACCAGTTAAACGGTGATTTTTCGACAATTTTAAAAGACGATGCGGACCGTTCGAAGAACGGCGAGAAATCGAGCTGAAGTTTCAGTCCATTCGATTGGCAGATCTTTCGAAGTGTTTCGAACGATGCGGAAAGATTTTCGAATGAAAGATCAGTCGCAACAAGAAACTTGTCAATGGCTATTTGAAGATCTTTAAGCGCGTCGAGTGCTTTTTGAGCGTCTCCTTTTTGCGGATCAGAAAGCGCGACGGCGGCATTCGATTTGACATCAGTCAACAATTTTGATTCGATCGGTTTGGCGGAGATCGGCGCTCTTTTCGGGTCGTTCGTCTTATTACCGGAATTGACGCTGCCGCTTAACGAAGTCTCGTTCTGTTTTTTTAAACTATTTGGCTTGGCAATTGGATCGGAGATCTTGGCCAGATCGTTTTTTTGACCGTTAGTATTCTTGATTTCGGAAGACTGCGGCGGAACAGATCGTTCGGAAGCAGTAGACTCTTTTTTATCAGCGGAATCATCAGTAGATCGATTCGAAGTCGGCGCGGGGGTTTGTTGGGCACTGTTTTTTGGCTCTTTTTTTTCAACTCCTGCTGGAGCTGATGATTTCGGTACCTCCTGCTGTCCGCAGCCCGGCGCAAATAAAAATAAGATGGTTAAACAGATCGAAACCAGCAGAACAGATCGGCGAAGCGTTAAGCAAATCATAATCTCTCCTTTTTTAATTCTGATGACGTTTTTCCTTTCCGAAAAGTTGCCACCGCTCCGAAAAGAAAGACCGTTGCAATAGAAAATCAAAACGTCATAAACAACCTCAATTAGTTGTTAATTATTAATTATTATAACCTGTTTTCAACATGATTTCAATTGGATAATTAATCATCGGCTTTATTTTTTATATATTTTTATCAAACATTGATTTTTCTGCTCCATCGGGTTAAAATTGGTAAAAGTCATTATAAATACCAATTTATTTTTGCGTTACAATCAAACAAACTATCGAAATCAATCGGCGAAAAACTTAAATTTGACCGCAAGAAAGAATTGCGTTAATTGAAATTGGGGTCCATTATAAATTGAATGTCAGCAGTAATTTTTTATTACCGAAAATTTCAACAAGGGAGAAACAATGAAAATTTTATCAAGAGTATTGACAATATTATTAGTTCTTTTTTTATTGTCGCTTGCGTCTCAGGCGCAGGAGTTTCGCGCCGGAGATCTGAAATTGGGGAAATTCACGGAGCTGCCGATTTCGATCGGGACATGGCGGGCACCCGAATCAACGGCCGCGGTTATCGTTCCGCCGAATCAGTCGGTTCATTCTCTTCATTATTGGGGCACCAAAGATCAGTATCTTGTTTTGGAACTTGGCAAAATGAATGTGTTCGGTCGAATTCTGCTGGATGTTGAACGATGGACAAGCGCCGCTCCATTTGAAATGTCGGTCGAGATCCGAACCGCGCCGAAACAATGGCGTCAAGTTTTTGCTTTGGATCAGAAAACTCCCGTCGGATTCGGACGAGTCTATCCGATTTCGACCGCCGATCCTTTTGACGCCATTCGTTTCAAAATAAACGCAAAAAAGGATCTCGGCATTATGATTCACGGGATCCGTTTTGTTCCCCGCGGTCCAATGATCTTTGAAAAGGCGGATCTTCTTCAGAATACAGCGGAAGAACCGATCGTTATTGCTTCTGATCAAAAGGATCGGCCCGCGAAACTGCAGACGGTTCGCATCAACACCCGTCAAATCGAAAATCCGCTTTCGGTTGAAAATATGACAATTCGAATTAAAAACGCGAAATTAATTTCCCGACTGGAAGTACGTTTGAATGGCAGGTCACTGGGGATCTTGCCGAAACCGATTGAGGGAACAAACAAATTATCATTTACCGAGTCGAAAACAAGCGGATCCGAATTTAAAAGATCTCAAGTCCAAACAGATCTTTCCGGTGGCGCGGACGATCTGACGCTTTGGGCACGTGCCTCTGAATCGGCTTCGGTCGAAAAAACAATTTCGGCTCAAGTTGATTCGATTACACTTTCCGACCGGACTGTTACGTTTCAGGAAAAACCAATTGAGTATCTTTTCGGGACGATGATTCGGGATCTTGGCTGGGATGGAGTCAATTGCTATCGGATCCCCGGTTTAGCCCGATCGAACAAAGGAACTCTGCTGGCTGTTTATGACATTCGTCATAACAACTGGCGCGATCTTCCGGAAGACATTGATATCGGATGCAGCCGAAGTTTTGACGGCGGTAAAACATGGCGTCCGATGCAGGTAATCATGAATCAGCGGGGAGCGGATGAAAAGAAAGAAGGAGTCGGCGATCCAACCATTTTGGTCGATCGACAAACAGGCCGCATTTGGGTTGCCGCGCTTTGGGCACATAACGGTTATTCGACAGAAGCCTCTTTGCCCGGCTTGAAATTGGGGACTTCCGGACAGATGGTTTTAATTTACAGTGACGACGATGGAGCGACTTGGTCGAAACCGGTTTCGATTACCTCGCAGGCAGCGCCGGGCAAAAACTGGCGGATCCTGTTTCAGGGACCGGGCGCGGGAATAACAATGCGTGACGGAACTCTCGTTTTTCCTGCTCAATTTATTGACTCGGATCGGCAATGGTTTTCAACAATCGTTTGGAGCCGCAATCACGGCAAGAGCTGGACAGCGGGAACGGGCGCCCGACCGGGTACTTGCGAAGCGCAAATCGCCGAACTCAACGATGGATCAATCATGATCAATATGCGTAATTTTCAAGGTCGTGCCCGATCTGTTGCTGTTACCAGCGATCTCGGTAAAACATGGACGGAACATTCCTCCTCGTTAAAAGCTCTGCCTGAACCGATCTGTCAGGCGAGTCTTTTGAAATTGCGATCCGTCAAGGACGGCGATTCAAAGGATCTGCTTGTTTTCTGCAATCCGAATTCGACCAAAAGCCGGACGCAAATGTCACTGCAGTTCAGTGAGGACGAAGGAAAAAGCTGGCCGAAAAAAATCCTGCTCAATCGTAATCCGGGAAACGGTTATTCCTGTTTGGAACAGATCGATCGCAATAATTTGGGGATTCTTTACGAAACTTCCGGCGGTCTGATTTTTCAACGTATCCCGATCCGATAACAACAATTTATTTCGATATAATTACTGTTTCGACAGTAACCGCAATGCTTCGTCCAATGTCCGATGTTATTGATATTGAGCGTTGATTTCATTGATTTCATTTTTCAAAGCGGTCCGCAGTTCAGGCGGGCCGATAATTTCCGCGTTCTTTCCGAATCCGAGGATCCAGCGCAAAAACGGTTTACCGTTTTCGACATCCATTTCCAATTTTATCGACCCGTCTTTTTCTTTAATGGTTTTTTTGACCATTTTAAGTTTCTGTTCCAAAACATAACGGGCGCAAGATTTTTTAAAACGGATCTGGGCGTGAACGATTCCTTCTTCACTGATAAACGGGGCAATCGCGTTGGCCATATATTTATCAATATCGAAATTTTCAGGCGGATCGAATGTTTGATTTTCTTTATGGATCTTTTCCAATCGGTCCGTTTTCCAAAATCGGATCTCTTTATCTTTACAGGAGAAGCCGACAATGTAAATTGACCCTCCATGATAAACAAAATTATAAGGATGTATCTCGTATGTTTTGGCCTTGTCCGATGCAATCGATTGATAGGTAATTTTGACGACTTGAAACTGCTCCATCGCGTCGAGAAGAACGTTGATCAGATCGCCTTTTCCCTGATAGCGTTTGCCGGTGTATTCAAACTGATGAAAACAGGGCGCAACCCGTTCCGCGTAATCAATCGTATTTTCACTCAACGCCTGCTTGATCTTTTCGCTTCCGGTTTGTATTCCTTTCCAAAAGCAGGTCCCCTGAAGTGGGGACATCAGTTTGCGTCCGATATAAAACGCAAGAAGTTCGCTGTTGTTCAAACTTAAATTAAATGTCAAAATCAACCGGTTCAAATAATAGCGTTTGCGTCCGTGTTGCTCGTTTCTGTTTTGAAGTTCGCCGAAAACCTGCTCCAAAAGAATAAGATCTCTCTTGGCCGTTTTCGTACTGATGCCAAATCTTCGGGCAAGATCCGCGAGTGTCCAGCCGTTTTGATCCGCCGAAAGCGCTCGAAGAATGTTCCATTGCCGAATAAAAATTTTTGCGTCGGACATAATTCACCTTTTCGATTTTATACAAGAGTAAAATTTCATGCGTCGTTCCGTTTATAACTTTTCGAGGATCTGATTGAAACGGGTCCGCCAGTAAAGTCAACCGGCTTGAAATACGAAAAATTCAAATTCCAATTTTTCCGCCAGTAACTTCTCAAAGAATTTTTTTGATGTTGGACCAGGAAAACGAAACGGAATTGGTATAAATACTCTTCTTTATCTTTAATTTTATTTCACCGTTTTTCTTCGGTCAAGCAAAGATAAGAAGCAGGTTGTCCGACCTGTGTTATTTTTTGAGAAATATTTAAAATATTTTTCAAAAAATAACACCATTTTTTATTTTTTTATAAAAAAGCCGCGTTAAAAAAACATCTAACAGATTTGACTAATAACAATAAGAGTTCGTCGTCATTTATAAAAATTCAACGATTATCATCCGATTTCGGAGAAAATGACCGAGTCGCATTTTGAACCCGGCGGAAATTTTTCATTTCCTTGAACCACCAAAACAGGAAACGATGGAGAAAATCAACACGGTAAGAACAGTCCAAATAACAAACCAGACGGACAGTGTAATTCCTGAAAGATAAAGGATCGAATGAACAGTACTCTCCTTGGCCGCGATTCCCGTCCAAATAAAGATCATTAATCCCAATGCCTGCAACTGCGTGATTAGTCCTGTACGAATAAAAATCTCTTCATTAAGATGAAATTTTTCAACGGCAAAGTGCGAAACGGACAAGGTCAGCGCGGATACACTCAAAACACCGAGCGGACATAAGAGCATTAACAATGATTTGACGATGCCATGCAGATGGAGAAATCCCGCTATAATTCCGATAAAAATTAAAGCAACAATAATTTTACCGATAATTTCTCTTGTACGGAAACAATCAATCACGCAATCGGGAAGTTCACGGTGAAGAAGAGCGATTGTCTTGCGGGATAGTTTCGTTCCCCGAATAGACAGCACCTCTAAATTTTTCATTTTGATCAGGGAAGTCGCGCAATCGTCGTCAAGCTGTTTATTGTTAGAAATATCCAAATAGGCCAGTGCCGGAAGATCCGAAAGAGGAGCAAGACTTCGGGCAGTGATATGCGGACAGCCGTTTAAAACAATCTCTTTCAAACAGCGCAGATCTTTCCAGCAGGCAATTCCCCGATCAGTGATTTGCGATGAGGTATTGAATAAAAATTTTTCAAGTTTGGGAAATCGAACCAGCTCCGCCGCATCTTCATCAGTAAGACTATTGGAAACAGTGAACGTTTTCATATTCGGAAGATCAGGAAGAGATCGAAGAATCAAGGCGGTATTGCCTGGATCACTTTGAATTTCAAGAGATTCCAATTTAGTCAAATTTTTCAAATACTTCAAACCTTCGCCGGTTATGTTATGAATTCCAACAAGAGAAAGCTTTTTCAATTCCGATAATTTCAAAAACGTCTTCAAGCCATCATCGGTAATGTATTTGGCATGATGAAGAACAAAACATTCCAGTTTTGGCCGATTTTGCAAGGACTTTAATCCATCGTCGGTAATAGTGTTTTGAAAAAAAACACAAAGTTTCTTCAGTCCGGTCATGCCAGTAACGGAGATCAGGTCGTTATCGGTCACGTTTGAATCTTCTTTGTGTTCCCAATCATCGAAATCAAAAACTTCCAGAGAAGGGGAAGCGGAAAGAACGGCGGCGCTTTTCCCGTTCCGCAGTCGAGAAGGAAGTTTTAGCAAACGAAGTTTGGGAAGCCGGGCTATCGCGGCCAGTCCATTCCCGCTGATTTTACAGCATTGACTCAAATTGAGATATTCCAATTCGTTTTTATCGGCGAGAACGTTCAATCCTTCGTCAGTAACATTTTGACCAAGAGACAACCATTTTAACCGAATCAGCGGCGAAAGGGACGTTAAATTGCATTTTCCCGATTTTGTCCAAGAGAGATCCAACTGCTGAAGCTTCGTTAATTTTGAAAGAAATGAGAGATCTCCATCGTCGATTTCTTCCGAAGCATCGTCCAAAAGGAGCCGGATAAAATGTCGATGATGTCCAAGCGGCGCAAGTCCCCGACCGGTGATTCCGTTTTTTCTGTCGCCGCCGCGAATACCGTCAAAAGCAAGTGTTCGAAGTGAATCGAGATCATCCAAAAATCGCAGGCAGGAGTCGTTCAGACGAGGGCAGTATTGTATCAGTAAATTTCGAAGATTTTTCAAAGAGCCGAGAGCGTTAAATCCTTGTTGAGTCAAATATTCACAACCGCTTAAAATGACCGTTTCCAATTGGGGCAGTTCATTGAAAAAAGACCAGTCCTTTCCGTTTAGGCGATTGTTCCCATTGATCCGAAGTTTTTTAAGAGAATGAAATTGAGCGAGAACAGAAATATTACGATCGGTGAAATGATTACCGCCGATCGACAGTTTACGTAAATTCGGCATTACAGCAAACCGTTTAAGTTCATTGGGCGATATTCGGCAGTATTCAAGATGCAGCGATTCCAGCCAAGGCATTTCAAGAAGAAGATCGACGGCACTGTTGCCGATTGAACTGTTGCTGAGATCCAGATCACGAAGATTTTCCTGATTGCGCAATCGGAGAAGGTCCTTGTTTTGAATAATGGTGTGTGACAAATCCAACGCAAACGGATTTGTTTGATTGACGGCAGACCGCCATTCTTTCGGAAGAACATTCCGAAGCGTCCACCCCGTCCAACAGATGTAATCCGGCGAATAACTTAACACTGGATATCCTTCCAGGGTGTGTCGGTTATTACGATCTCCGATAAAATCGCTGATCTCATTTTCACCGTCAATAATATCATAAAACAATGCCATTGATCAGTCCCCTTTGCATTTTGAGAACAAAATTATTCTTTTATCGTATTATACCGGTTCCATAATGAATTTTCCAGAACGAAGCCGAAAAACTCCCAATTTACGAAGGCAAGCGGTAAAGAGGGCGGAAAATTTCAAATAACGGCAGTATATATACCGATTCCTTGATGAAATTTCCGTTATAACTGTCAATTTTGATTATTCAAAATCCGTATTATACCGAAAAACCGTTCGCAATACTCACCTATTCTTTTACCGTCTTTACGTTAAAGCGCTCTTAATAGACCTCTCCCGTTCCACTCGTTAGGTGAAAAACATGCTGACACTGAACGCGCGTTACCGTTAGCAAGCGCATTTACTCCGATTCTTCGCGATCATTTTCCGGCAAAAATACCAGATGTCAATGATTCGGCATAATACACCAAGCAAGAATGTAAATCGGAATCCGCAACTGTATTTCCGACAAAACAGTAATAAATGCGTCTAATCCTGTATGGTTAAAAAGATCTCCAAACGGGCTGCAGCTCTGTTCATCACGTGAAAAGTGTATCCTGATGGAAAATGTCTCAGTTTCTTTGACATAATTCCTATTTTTATACTGTTTCAATTTTAAATTTCCATTCTTACAGTCGATTGACTGCGTGAATCGGCTGTTCTTTTGACGTTATAACGGAAAATTCATGAT
>CAZZEF010000018.1:1297-41251 GCA_964652875.1 uncultured Planctomycetaceae bacterium | reverse complement strand
CAGCGATAAAAAATGCTTAAACAGCAAGGAGCGGACATGAGTATTTCAGGCGATTTCGTAAAGAGAGTTTCTTATACAGGTTTTTCTTTTTTAACGGTCTTTGTACTCTTGGCAAGTACTGGCTGCGGAGAAAAAAAGACATTGGAGAATGACACCGAAAAATCGAGAATTGTTCTTAATGGGGCGGGCGCGACGTTTCCTTCTCCTGTTTACGCGAACTGGAGTTATAACTATTCTGAATCATCCGATAAAAAGGTTACGGTCAATTATCAGGGAACCGGATCCGGAGCGGGGGTTAATCAGTTAAAAGAGGGAACGATAGATTTTGCGGGAACAGACGCTCCTTTAACCGGTGCGGAACAGAAAGAATTGGGGCTGGTTCAGTTCCCAATGCTTGCTGGCGGTGTTGTCGTTATCGTTAACGTGCCAAGAATAAAAAACAATGAACTCAAATTGAGTCAAAAATTGCTGGCTGATATTTTTCTCGGTAAAATAAAAAAATGGAACGATCCTGCTCTGCTGAAAGAGAATTCGGGACTGACTCTTCCGGAAATTGATATAACCGCGGTTCATCGGTCGGACAGTTCGGGAACAACCTTTCTTTTCACCGACTATCTTTCGAAAATTTCGTCTGAATGGAAAGAAAAAGTCGGATCGGGAAAAACAGTCAATTGGCCCGTTGGGATCGGGGGACAAAAAAATCCGGGTGTTTGCAATAACGTTTTGAAAATATCGGGAAGTATCGGATATACAGAATACACATACGCGATTGAATCGAAGTTGGCAATGACCGTTCTTCAAAACGCGTCCGGAAAGTATATTACTGCCGATGAAAACTCTTTTACTGAAGCCTTGAAAAAAACCGACTGGTCCAAAGTGAACGATTTTTATCTGGTTCTTACCAATGCTGAAGGAGACGGAAGCTGGCCGATTTTGGGGGTGACCTACATTCTGCGAAAAAACGATCTTGACGCTAATAAAAAAGAAGCGCTTAACCGCTATTTCAACTGGTGTTTCGACGCCGGTAAGAACGCTGCGTTGAAAATGCATTATATTCCTCTTCCGGAAGAGGTTGTCTCAAACGTTCGAAGTAAAATGGGAATGTGATTTTACATTATGAAATACAACGTTGGAGATTATAAAAATGGCGGATAGAATTTTTCGATATCTCTGCTTAACCTGCGCGGCAATTGTTCCCTTGATCCTTCTCTGTATTATTCTGAGGTTGTTTTTTAGCTCTTGGGAGACATGGAGTCGTTTCGGGATCGGTTTTCTCTTCTCGACTGAATGGAATCCCGTTGATGGAAAATACGGAGCCCTGCCCGCGCTGATTGGAACTTTGCTGACGACCGGTATCGCAGTTATTGTCGCGGTTCCGCTGGGATTTATCACCGCGTTTTATCTTTCCAATCTGCCGCGGGGGATTGCCCGTCCGCTGTCGCATGGTCTTGATCTGCTGGCCGCGATACCAAGCGTTATTTACGGTATGTGGGGGTTGTTCGTTTTTGTCCCGATTATGCAAAATCATGTTCAGCCTTTTCTGACTCACACGCTCGGTTTAAAACATATTCCTTTTATCGGTGAAACCTTTAACGGATTCGGAATTTTTACAGCCGGACTTGTTTTGGCGCTGATGATTCTTCCATTTATATCGGCCATTATGCGGGATGTGTTTATGATGACGCCTCCGCTGCTGAAAGAATCGGCGGTCGGAATAGGGTGTACACAATGGGAAACGGCACGCGATATTGTTCTCCGATATGGGATTAGAGGCATAATCGGCGGTATTTTTATCGGATTGGGACGGGCTCTTGGGGAGACAATGGCCGTTCTCTTTATTATCGGAAACGTTGTTAAAGTACCGCAAGGGATTTTTGACAGCGGAACGACGATTGCCGCAACACTTGCCAATAATTTCGCGGAGGCCGATGGAACAATGAAAAGCGTTCTGTTTGCCTTGGGACTCATTCTGCTGGCCCTCTCTTTTTTTGTTCAAATGATGGCGCAGATTTATTTAAATCGGACACGAACCAGACGCGGCGAAATGTAAGGACAAATATCTAATGAGAAGACGAAGTTTAATTTTAAGAAAAATAAAAGAGCGCTGGATGCAGGCGGTGTCCTGGTTTGTTTTGGCGGTTTCTCTTGGGGGAATGGTCTGGATCCTTTGGACAACAATTTACAAAGGTGTTTCCGTTCTTTCGTTGAAATTTCTTTTAGAGCCGAGCAAACCTTACGGAATCGAGTCGTCGGGAATAGCCAACGCGCTTCAAGGGACATTATACATAACGCTCGGTGCCGCTTTAATGACTTTGCCCGCGGCAGTGGCCGGAGGCATATGGCTGGCGGAATACGGCAAAAACAATAAAATCGGACAGGGAATCCGGTTTTGTGCCAATGTCATGATGGGGATTCCATCTATAATAACAGGTTTGTTTATTTATGCGATTTGGGTTGTTCCGACCGGTCATTTTTCCGGATTTGCCGGATCATTGGCCTTGTGTATTATTATGTTTCCGATCATAATGCGGACAACGGAAGACATGATCAGAATGGTCCCCGATTCACTTCGGGAAGCGTCGCTGGCTTTGGGAATGAAACGTTGGAAAGCGACGGTTTGGATCGTCTGCCGAAGCGCGAAATCGGGTTTGATGACCGGTATTCTAATGGCACTTGCCCGGGCCAGCGGAGAAACAGCTCCGCTCCTTTTTACCGCGCTTTGGTCGAATTCCTGGTGCGGCAATTATTTCAGCGAACCAACGGCTAATATCCCGGTTTTGATTACGGAATACACAACCAACAGTCCTTATGAAGAAATGCATGCCGCCGGCTGGGGAGCCGCCCTGGTCATAATGACGGTCATTCTTCTGATCAACATAAGCGTCCGATATTTTTTCGGAGGAAAGGATTCGGTAAAATGAATCATGATACAGTTTTGGAGACAGAACGAAAAATTGATTTCGTGCAGAGGAAGAAGCAAATTATTCTTTTAGAGCGCGATGAAATGTTTACTCCCGAAAATGAGGCGGCTCATATAAAGAAACCGACAAAGATTGAAACGAGAAACCTTTCTTTTTATTACGGAAAGCAACAGGCGCTTTTTAATAATAATTTGTCGATTGAAGAAAAGAGTATAACAGCGATTATAGGTCCGTCCGGCTGCGGGAAATCGACGCATCTTCGAATTTACAATCGAATATTCGAACTTTACGGAGGGCAGCGCGCTTCGGGGGAAGTTCTGATTGACGGGAAAAATATTCTCTCAAAAGACGTCGATTTACTTGAGCTGCGGCGAAATATCGGTATGATTTTTCAGAAACCAACGCCGTTCCCAATGACGGTATTTGAAAACATCGCTTATCCTCTTCGTCTGCATTTTAAGATGAATAAATCGGAAATAGCGGACGCCGTTGAAGAATCGCTTCGAAGCGCGTCGCTTTGGGACGAAGTCAAGGACAAACTCGGAACGAGCGGTTTGGCGCTTTCCGGCGGTCAGCAGCAGCGTCTCTGTATTGCCCGGGCCATTGCGGTTAAGCCGGAAGTCTTGCTAATGGACGAACCGACTTCGGCCATTGATCCGGTCGTTACCTTAAAAATTGAAGACACTATTCTCGAATTAAAAAAACGGTTTACAATTGTAATTGTAACACACAATATGCAGCAGGCATCGCGTCTTTCCGATTATACGGCCTTTTTTTATAAGGGAAATATTGTCGAATTTGGTCCAACGAGCCGGATATTTACCAATCCGGGCAAAAAAAAGACAGAAGAATACATTACCGGACGTTTCGGCTGATGTTGATCGGATAAGAATAATAAAAAGCGAATAGAGCAAGGTATATTATGAAAATACATTTTGAACAGGAAATGGACAATCTTCGCAAGATGATCACAACCCAGGCGACTCTGGTAGAGAAAGCGGTTCGCAATTCGATCCTTTCAATTTCCAAACGCAGTGAGGATCTGGCGTATTTTGTTGTTGTTGGTGATGATACTCTTGATGTAAACGAAGTCAAAATAGAAGAAGAGTGTTTAAAAGTACTCGCGCTTCATCAACCGGTCGCCGGTGATCTGCGAATGATCGTAACACTTTTAAAGGTCAATACGGAACTGGAACGGATCGGTGATTTGGCCGTTAATATCGCCGAACGATCACTTCATCTTTTCTCAATGGAGAAAGAAACGAAACAGCTCGATTTTACGACCATGTTTTATGAAGTGTCGGCGGCTTTGAAAAATGCGCTTGATTCGTTTCTTTGTCATGATTGTGATCTTGCTGAAAAAGTCATTGCCAGCGATAATGTTATAGACAATTTACATCGGGAAAACATCGACCGGATAAAAATGCTTCTAAAGGAAAATCCAAACGAGATTGAATCGTTTCTCGATTTTTTGACAATTTCACGAAATCTTGAGCGAATTGCGGACAGCTGCACTAATATCGGTGAAGATATAATTTATTTGGAACAGGGAAAAATTGTCCGGCACTCTTGGAATAATGAAAAGAAAGAACAGGAATAAATCATGTCGGCAGAACGAATTTTGATCGTTGAAGACGAAAAAGCGATTGGAGATCTTCTTGTTTATAATTTAAACAAAGAAGGATATCATAATGTCACTCATGTTTTGACAGGGGAAGAAGCAGTCGCGCAAGTCAAAAAAAAATACCCGGATCTCATTTTTCTCGATCTGATGCTGCCGGGAATCAGCGGTCTTGATGTTTGCCGCCGACTCAAATCAAAAGAGGAGACGGCGAATATTCCGATCATTATGCTTACAGCCAAAAGTGACGAAAGCGATATTATCGTCGGCTTGGAGATGGGAGCCGATGATTACATAACCAAACCGTTCAGTGCCAAATTGCTTATTGCCCGAATGAGAACCGTTTTACGCCGGGCTCAAAATTCGGCGAAACCGGAATCCTCGGAAACAGTTCTTAAGTCAGGTCCAATTCAAATGAATCTTTTAACACGGGAAGTATGGGTTAAGGGGGAACTGGTGGCCATGACGGTGAGTGAATTCAATTTGCTCTTCCTGCTTGCCGAAAACAGAGATCGTGTTTACACTAGAGATCAGCTGGTTATGGAACTTCGCGGAGACGATTACCCGGTTACGGAACGCGCAATGGATGTTCTTGTTCTTGGACTTCGACGTAAACTAAAGGATTTCGCCGGCATGATCGAAACGATTCGCGGTGTTGGTTACAGGTTTGTTGAAAAGAATTATGAATAAATTTGATGTCCAAAAACAAAGAATACAACCAATAAAAATTTAAATCGTCGGCAAAAAGTCAGTCAAATCATCTGATTAACGAAACAACAGATGATTATATCCAGTTAATACGATCATCATTTTTAATTTTCATTTTTTCCGCTGACAGGCTTTGCCAAATGTCTGGCCTTTCGGTATGAGAATTGAAAAAACAAATTGGGTCTGATATCATGGAAACCGTTAAAATGAAAAATAAAAAATATGTGTCTGTTCTTCTTTTGATTTTATTAGGCTGTACCATAATCGGCATTGTGCTTGAATACGCAAGAATAAAAAAGACCTATCATAATTATGTCTCTTATGAAACGCAGGTGGAAACAGGATTGATTGCGCGATTGGCGAAAAGTTATCTTGAAAAAAATGACTTGAACGGTTTTAAAAACTTTTGCAGGGAATCGAACAGATATTCACTTGAAAAAAATAAATGGCGTCCTTATGAAAATGACATAGTGAACATACAAGAGAGCGGTAAAACAGAAGACCAACAGAAAATAAACACAACAACGGGAATTGAGGTCGAATCAATTTACACGCCGCCGGATCAGATCGGGCTTCAGTCGCGCATTACGTTATTTGATCATAAAGGGAAAGTACTTTTTGATTCCTGGAAAGACGCGTACAATATGGAAAATCATTCCGACCGTCCTGAATTTCGGCTAATCATGAATTCTTCCGGGGAGAAGAAACCGTTTTATTCATTTGAGCGATACAGTACGACCATTCAAAAGAAAATGTTTTTTTGCATTACAAAATTTAATGTTGGCGAATCGGTATATTTACTTCGGTCCGGCAATATTCTTCAGGCGCTCAATATGGCCGGGAGTGAGTATCGGCAGAATTTATTGGTGTTTTTATTGTTTTTTATATTCACAATATTTCTTTTGATCCTTATTTTTTATTCGAAGATTCGTTATTATCGAGACCGGCTTTTAGAAATCGGAACCGGCTTAAAAAACGGACCTATTGAGAACGAATTGCCTTCATATGAAAAACGGGTAATGACCGTAGACTGGATTATTCATTCCATTCAGGGAGAAATAGATCATCGTAACGGACTTTTGGTCAAAGAGCGTTTGCTTCGCAACGTAATTTTTCAATCACTCGTCGAGGGAGTTGTTCTGCTTGATAATAACGGTGTTATTCTCGACATGAATGATAATGCCCGGCGTCTTCTGGATTTGAAGCCCAAAACGGGGAGCGGTATTTCTATTTTTGGTGTTTGGCGTAATTTCGATTTGGAAGAGATCTTTAAGAAAGGGGAATGGTCCGAGTCTGAGTCCTCCGGCATTCAGAAAGAATTGAATGTTGAGCTGCCGAGTGGAACACGACGGTTGGATGTAAGGATGAGAAGTGTCCGTTGGGGTGAATCATCCTCGGGGTGTCTTCTTCTGCTTTACGATTTGACAAGAGTGCGCCGTCTTGAAAATTACCGCAAAGAATTTGTTTCCAACGTATCGCATGAGATCAAAACGCCGCTGACTGTTATCATGGGAACAGCCGAAGCGTTGCAGGAAGGCGCGCTTGAAGATAAAGAACAGACCCTCAAATTTTTGGATACCCTTGATATCCATGCGAAACGGCTTTACGCGCTGGTTCAGGATGTTCTTTCCCTTTCGAATCTTGAATCGGAGGCCGATCTTGTTTCGAAAGAATCGGAGCCTGTTTCACTTTTGGAACCAATAGAAATTGCGATTTCTCTTTGTGATCCTCTCGCCAAGGAAAAACGGATTAAGATCGTTTTCGAAAACAAAACCGTTTCGGATCCGGTTCTTCCGATGAATTCCCAACTAATGGAGCAAGCGTTTGTTAATCTTATCGACAACGCGGTCAAATATTCCGCTGACGAAATACGATCAGAAAATCATAATGAAGGGCATTCGTTAAAGAGCGACGCAAATAATTCCGAGGCTTTAGCCTCCATAAAAAAGGTCATTCTTCGTTTGTCCAACACGGAGAAAATGGAGATCAAAATCGAAATCATAGATGAGGGACCGGGAATTCCGCTCAAACATCAGGAAAGAATTTTCGAACGGTTTTACCGGGTTGACAAATCCCGCAGTCATCAAACAGGCGGAACAGGACTCGGACTTGCTATTGTCAAACATATTGTCCAGCTTCATCGGGGAACGATTTATGTTAAAAACAATTCTGTCAAAGGATGTACATTTACCTTGTTGTTTCCAGCGCCGGACAAAGATTAAAAGCCGGTCTTGAAACAGAGAGAATAGCACTTGACGAAAGAAAATTTAAAAAGTTGCGGAGCGAAAATCATTTTGCTAAAAGATAAAAAGAAACAACTGATTGAGTGGCATTGAGATCTGCTGATAAAGATCAGGAAAGTCTGTCGATTCTGAAGAAATCCGATGTTGAATACTCTATTTTCAGATGTCTTTACGTAAGCGATGCGTAAAAACGACGAATATAACAATTAGTTGACAGAGGACATAAGTCCTCCGCTTTCTTGGGAACAAGTAATTGCGATTCCTTTAGAGGAAATACTTTTGCGCTTCGCTTTACGGTCTGAAAGAGGCAATTTTATCATTTATGAACTGCTGCTTCAGCGACTGACTTGTTAGAGTGTTACTTGAAATGACGTCTTGGGCTTGTATTCATGTGTCAATATAGACATTATATGTAGAATTTATCTATTTTTTAATCTTTTTTACATCTTTCATGGGGTATTAAAGAATTTTTTTGCAAATATCTAAAATTTTTATCTAATCTAACATAATTCTAACGGATTTTTTCATGAGAGTATAACGATATTTCTTCATAAGAACGACTACTGTAAATTTTTTATTGTCAGCCGTACAGGATACAAAACTTAACCAAACGGGGCAAATAATGAAAAATAAGGACTTTTGTTTTTCAGGAATATTGTTGATTTTACTCGTCTTTGGACTTTTTCAAAAGTCGTTTGCGGAAATTCCGGGTTCCCTTTCGAATATCGCGTTGACAGAAGCCAATGCTCCATTCGCAGATGGAGCGGTTGCCTCGAATTCAACGAAAACGGATTCGGAATCGACACTGCTTGACCGACTGGAAAAAATCGAACGGGAACTCGCCGATAAAACACAAAAAGAAAAAGAGAAGAAAGAACTGGACGCTCAAAAACCCTCTGTTAAAATTACAGGACGGGTTCACCTTAACGGCGCGTTTTTTGATTCCGATGAAGCAAGTAAGGAGAAAGTCGGCGATCTTCAAGACGGAGTCGAACTTCGACGGTCCCGAATCGGTATTGCCGGAAATTATCTCGAACAATACAATTACAAAATAGAATTTGATTTTTCGTCTGGTGGAACCGTCGGACTCAAAGATGTCTATGGAGAAATGACGCAACTTCCTCTTATTTCCGATCTTCGAATCGGACATTTTAAAGAGGGGATCTGTTTAGATCTTCTCACCAGCTCAAACAATATATGGTTTATCGAACGCTCTTGCGTTTCGAACGGCATTTCAGGATATATCGGCGACCGTTCGCTGGGCATCGCGGCGGGCAATGCTTCGAAAAAGAAAGACTGGCTTTGGAATGTCGGATTTTATCGACCGGTAAGCGATAATTTGGTTCGATATAAAAACGATAATGACGGCTACAAAATAACGACACGCACCGCGACTCTTCTTTACGATAACAAAGAAGAAGGTCAATTATTGCATCTTGGACTCGGATATTCATGCAACTTTTGGAACGATCAAACGGCGATGAACTGGAGCGGCAAACTGGAAAGCAGTCTTTCAAACGCACTGGTTGCAACAGGCAGTTTTACAGGAACGGATTTTTATCAAGCCTTGGCTCCTGAATTGATCTGGACCAACGGCTCCCTGGCGGTTCAGTCGGAAGTTTTTCTCGTTGATTTGGATAACAAGGTCAATGGAGATAAAAGCTTTACCGGCGGATACTGTCAGCTCGGCTACTGGCTGACCGGGGAACATTTCAATTACGAAAAAGGAAAAGGTGTTCTCGGCGGAATTGATCCCAACGATGATTTTGTTCGAAAATGCGAAGACGGAAATCTAAAGACTGGAAAAGGGGCCTGGATGCTCGGATACCGCTTTGCCTGGACCGATTTCTCCTGGATGGATAACGATACTGCCGGTATTTTATATACACATACTGTTGGACTCAATTTGCAACTGACCAAGTATTCAAGATGGATGTTCAATTATATTTTATCAGATGCCGAATACAATGACAATTCCCGAGGCAATGCCAACGCGTTCGCTGCCTCTTTTCAACTGCACTTTTAACGATTTTTTGTCCTGTTTATACCGATTCCCTAATGAATTTTCCGTTATAACGTCAAAAGAACAGCCGATTCACGGAGTCAATCGGCGAAAATGACGGAAAATTTAGAATAAAAACAGCATAAATGATCAAAACTATTTCGTCTTTTGTTCGGGAAGAGTTTTTTGATCGTCTGTGCCGGTTGGGAGATCGATCTTCCTGACGTTACCGTTTTGATTGGTTGGAGATGTAATCCCGTGTTCTCTGTCGGAAATATTTCGGTCAAGCCATTGGCTGATTTGGCGTTGAATCGGCTGCGATTGTCGCGTAAAAAGGCAGCAGGAAACAGGATCGACAATAATAATACCGCCTTCAACAGAGTCGGGGTTGGGTCCTTTAACGGATTTGACCCAAGTTTGGGGAGCGATTTCCGAACGAATACGGTCGGGCAGCGTTTTTAATTCGTCTGAAGTCAAATGTTTTCCATCAGGAAGGGCAAACAGATGAATTTCAACGGTTGTGTGAGCCAGGGCGCGGCTTTGCGAGGTGATCATAATAGTATCATCCGCCAAAATGATATAATTCAACTGAAGCGGTTTTAGAATTGTTGTCAGGATCTGATCTGCGGGAACATCGTTAAAATGAACATTAACAGCGGTTCCCGCCTGAACGCCGGAAGTGAGAATAGCCGCTTCGTCGATAAATATTTGGAGCCCGGAAGCTTTCGAAATGCTTGCGCACACTTCCGTCAGTGAAACTTTGTCCAAAAAATTAAGCGTCATTTTTTCGGAGAGTTTTTCCCAGCCAAGTGTTTCCGGAATGATCTCTTGTGTTGAAATTTCCTTTTTCGGTTCCAGTCCTCGAATCATTCGGATCTGTTCGATCAAACGGTTGATTTTTACTTGGATATTTTTGGTCTGATGAACAGAGAATTTATAATCGCCGTCCAATTTTATTTCGCCTTTTCCTCCCGCGGAATTCCAGCTTGACGGATCTGTCAGACGAACGATCAGTTCGGCAACAATTTTCGAGGTCAGTTTGACCGGTAAAAAATGATGATCTTCCGGATGGTCGGAAATAGTTTCTTTAACGGCATCCGCAGCGGTTTTTTGGATCAGGTCGGTCAAATCGTATTCAACAAAGGTCATTGCTTTTTCCAAGGCGGGAATGGTCAGAACAAGACCGTCAGGATCGGATCGGATCTCTGTTTTCAAGAGATCCGCGGTTTGTTTAACGGCATCTTCTGTTATTCCGTTGCGTATTTCGAGACTGGGTACTGTTTTCAGCATCGGCCGGAGAAGATCGATATAATCAAGATCAATCGTGATCGGAACCCCCGATATCGCGGAAAAAATACGAAGTAGTCCTGACAGTCTTCCTTTAGAATAAGAAAGTTGCTTGAATGGGGTTTTCAGGCGTTCTTTAATATTTAGGACGGGCTCTTCTTTTTTGAGTTTTGGAAGAAAACTTTGGAAGGAGGACCTTGTTGTCAAGGTTGTTGACGCAAATTCATCCTCAGGATCAAGCGATTCAATTTTTTCCGAAGTTTTATTCACCGGGGAAGAACCGGTCGGTTTGGAGTGAGTTTTTTCTTCCGGTTTCGATTCCGAATTCTTCTGAATCAGATCTTCTTTCAGCAGATCTTTATCGATTGATTTTGCGTTTTCCTCTTTTGATTCTGCGGGTAAAGACGGAATATTTTCCTGTCCGTCTTCAGCCGTATTCATTTGGGATAAATTGGTGTTGTTTTGCTTTTCCGCGGAATTTATATTAGGATCGGTTCCAGATGATTTACCAAGTGCGGGTGCGGTATCCTTCTTTTCGATCGGACTATTTTCCTTTGCGTTTGCTACTGTTTGCGCATCCTTTTTTTCGGTGTCCGTTTTATTGGTATGTTCCGCGATTCCTTGCGCCGGGGGGGCAGGATCCAATTGCTGTTGATCGGCAGCCGGGTTGTTGTTATCCGGAAACTCATGAGGATCGGAAAATAACAAGGCGGTCAAAATTGCGGCCAATATAATAAGGATCAAGATTAAAAGCCAAAAATAGATACTGCCGAAGACAGAATCATTTTTGGGAGTTAATTCCGACGCGATCGGGGGCTCGTTTGAAACAGGAATGGTACCGGTGATCGGGGGTTCGTTTGAAACGGGAAGGGTATCGATGACGGGGATCTCATATGAAATGGGAGGGGCGTCGGTGACTGGGGGCTCGTTTGAAATGGGAAGGGTACCGGTGACCGGGATCTCGTTTGAAATGGGAGGGGTGCCGGTGACTGGAGACTCATATGAAACGGGAGGGGCGTCGGTGACCGGGGGCTCGTTTGAAATGGGAAGGGTACCGGTGACCGGGGGCTCGTATGAAACGGGAGGGGTACCGGTGACCGGGGGCTCGTATGAAACGGGAGGGGCGATATTGTTGGTTTCTTTTTGAGGAATAGCATCACTGCCGCAGGCAACGGCGAAAGAAGCTTTCCGGGCAACAAGATCATTATTGTCGTCCTGCCCGGGCGCAATAGGGATCGTGTATTCATCGGGCGCGTTTTTATCCGACTGATAGCCGTAAGGGGGCGAAATGTAAATCATTCCTCCGCAAACCGGACAGGCGATGATTTGTCCAATCAGTTCCGAATCGTTAACGGAAAACATTTTTTCGCAAGTTGTGCATTTAATTTCAAAAAGCTTATCCGCCATTTCGTCTCCCAATAAATAAAAAATATATTCTAATCAAAATAACAGGGGACCATTGCTATTAAAGGTAAATTACGTTATACTGATATCGGATTTTTAAGGAAGGTTCCCAATATTTTTATATATTATACAGATTATACAGGAATATTTCAATGAGTCAAAATCAGCTTAAAATTAAATGGATCGACAGCCGGAAGAACGATATTCAAAAGGAAATGGCGGAACTTCGCCGTCGTTTGAGTCCGAAGGGCAATATTGTCAGTCCGGCTGGCCGTCAAAGAACCATTGATACGTTTGGGGCACCGCTGACGCCGCAGGAAGTTGTTGAACTCATTTGCAAAGAGGTCGCCGATAAAGGACTTACGGCTCTTTTGGATTACTGCAACAGAATTGATCACGCGAATGTAACAGCGGAAACACTTCGAGTTTCGCAGGATGAAATGAAAGCGGCTCATGACGAAGCGGATCCCGATCTTTTGCGTTCTGTCCGAAAAATACGCGATAATATTATTATCTTTCAGGAAGCGATTCTTCATCATGACGTTCGAATTGAACGGCCGGGCGGTTATCTTTGTGAGCGGTACCGGCCTTTGCAGCGGGTCGCGCTTTGCGTTCCGGGCGGAGCCGCCGCTTATCCGTCTTCGATTTTGATGACCGCGGTTCCCGCTCAAGTCGCCGGAGTTAAAGAAATTGCGATGATGGCGCCACCGACAAAATTCGGCGCCTATAACAAAGATATTCTCGCTCTTTGTTATGAAATCGGTATAAAAGAAGTCTATCGAATGGGCGGCGCGCAAGGAGTTGCCGCTTTTGCTTACGGTGTTGAAGGGATTCCCCGAGTTGACAAGATCGTCGGACCGGGCAATCTTTTTGTCGCTCTTGCCAAACAGCATGTGTTCGGTGAAGTCGATATTGACTCAATCGCCGGACCGAGTGAAGTAGTTGTTATTGTTGACGACAGTACCCGGGCGGATTATACCGCATATGACATGATGGCGCAGGCGGAACACGCGCCGGGAGCAAGTATCTTGATCGGTTGGGATGAAAAAACGCTCCGCGATGCGGTTCAAGCGATTGCGGATCGGATTGATCAGATCGGCCGGGGAACGTTGGCCCGTCAGTCATTGGAAGAGTTCGGGGCGGTTATTCTTGCGAAAGACGCGCAGGAGGCATGTCGTTTAACCGATATAATCGCGCCGGAACATTTGCATATTGCAACGCAAAACGCTGAAGAGCTTGCCTCAAAAATTAATTGTGCCGGAGCGATGTTTCTGGGTAATTATACTCCTGTTGCCGTCGGCGATTACGCGGCCGGTCCTTCGCATGTTCTTCCGACGAGCGGAACTGCGCGTTTCGCAAGCGGGCTGACCTGCAACGATTTTCTTCGAGCAAACAGTATTTTGCATTTTTCTCAAGAAGGACTTGAGAAAATGGCGGACGATATACATCGAATCGCGACTATCGAAGGACTGACTGCGCATCGGGAAAGTGTCGACATTCGCCGATCTTGAAAAAAGATCTGTTATCAAACATGCGCTGACGACCATTATTTTTGTTGAAGGTCTCTATTTGATTGAAAAATTTTTTATACAGTCAACGTTTAACGTTTTGAGAGTTCCACTGATGATTTATCAGCAGACGGAAAAGTTGGCCGTATAAAAATTTTCTTTATTTTTCGTTAAAAAAGAATTCTTTTATGTTGTTTCTTTTTAAAACAGAGATAGTTTAAATGTCTATTTTTTAAACGCCCTTATTTTTTAAAAACTCTTCTTTATTGATAAAAACTGAAAAATGGGGCCTAAAACAGACGATTTTGTTGAAAATAATTTTTTAAAAGTTTGGCATATTAATTGCAATATAACTTATGCTGGTCTGTAGGAGTCGAAACGCAATCATGGTGATGGATACCTTGCCCTATTCCTTTTCCAAGTCTGCTTGTAGCAGACTCGTTTCGACTCTTACTTTCTTTTTTTTAGTTTAATGCTTTTTCTGATATTTTTTTGTCTGTATCAAAAATTCTCTTGGATTAATCTGAAAGTTTTACAATAATTTCTAATATTCCATTTCTTGATTTATATTCAATATCAGAGATAAAAAATATAAGAATAACTTTTTCCGATAAAAGGGCAACTGAATGATCAGGGCAATAATAACAGGACTCGGTCTTGGCATAATATTTTTGGGACTTCAATGTTTTTGCTTACAGGAAATGACGATAAAAACCGATATTGAAAAGTCATTGCCTATTGCGGATTTTTTTCCTTACAGTCTTGTCTGTTCAGGACTTATGGTTTATTTGTATGGGTATCAGCTGCATCATAATTAATAAATATTAATTATGATTATTTTCCGTTGAGGATTGTCAGCGAATGATTATAGATCATATTCAGTATTTCATGTGTCAAGCGCTCATATTTATTATTATCTTTTCTATTAGCGCTTAATATGCCGCGCAGAAATAAAGCAGCTGTCTTGGGGAGCTGTCTTAACTTTTTCTTTATAAAGAAAACGGACGGTTTGATTGACGATTCAACTTGTCCAAAATTATAACTCTCGAATCAACTATGTTTTTATCTGATATATTCTTATCTGATTCAAGTTTTTCGTTTAAAAAACAAAGCGTTAATAAAAATGATGAAGTCTTTAATATTTTAGCATATAAATTTTGCTCTTGACAAGAAATGTAAAAAAGATCAAACTTCGCCAAATTAATGTATATATTGCGGATTCCTGTTAAAAAAAGAATCCGTAAGTCATTTTATTAATCTTTCTAATTGTATTTAGACTTTTATGCAGTCAATATAATTAGATGAACGTAAATTCAAATAAATGAATAATGAAATATAGTGTTTTAGATAAGACATAAAATATAATAATAAGTTTTATTTGAATAACCTAACGGAAATAATCATTAATATAAACTGATGAAAAAAGGAGTTTTCTGATGTTAAAAAACACGATCCTGACAGGATGTTTTCTTGTATTATTTTCTTTTATGATAATTGGTTGCGGATCAGATCAAGGATCTCAACCCAAAAGTTCTTCAAACACTTCTTCTGACAGTCAAACATCTGCGGACAAGCCTAAACTTGACCTTGATTCGGATAAAACATCTGAAGGGGTGACCAATCAATTTTTTAAAGCTTTTTTTGGCGGCGACGATCAGAAGGCTTTTTCCCTTTTAACTCCTTTGGCACAAAAGGTTACGAAAGATACTTTTTCCGCTTCCGCTAACGACACCATTCGTTGGAATGTTACAAGCAAAGAGGAAAATAAAGAGGCGGCCCAAGTTTTTGTATCTATTCGGGATCTTGATGAATCGGGAGACTTGATTCAGGAAGAATTAATCTTTCATTTGTGTAAAAATGAGGGAAGCTGGGGAGTGGCCGGATTTTCTTCCGGAGAGAATAAGATCAGTTTTGAAACTGTTTCCCAAAAGGTAGATGAGTCCGCGGTTGAAGTCAGTCAGAAACCGTCTGAAACTCACCTCCAATAACAGTAAACATAAAATTCAAAGCCGTTTTATAAACGGATTTTCCTGAAAATCGCCGATGTTTTTGATCAAAAATTTTTACAAAAACGATTCTTTCCGTCAATCGAAGAAAACGATTCTCTTTCGATTTTGTCTTGTTATGATTGTTTACATGTTTTTTATTGATTTTTCGTTTGCGCAAGGATGGCAGATGTATCGCGACGAAATTATCATGAAAAGTAAAGAAAAGCAAGTCAATAAAAAATCGACAATTCAAAATCGATCCTTATCTTCCGGATCCGAATATGACAAACAATCGCAAGTACATAACGATCAAAACTTTAATCGCGGTCAGAACGTCGGCGGTCAAGTCACCGGCAGTCAGCCAGCGCGATCAGGATCTGCGGAAAGATCTCCGGAGACCGTTCGACCGTCAGACAGCATGTCAATGAAACAGCGGGGCAATGCAGATCAAAACAGGGGGATTCGCCGGGCACTTGGTTTTCAGGAAATACTTCAAACAGATTTCAGGACCGGAATACCGACGGGATCTTCATCCGCTCCTGTTGCAAAAGAGGAAATACAGAAAAAATTGTATCCCGGCTATCGCTCTTTTGCTGCAATGCGAAATACAGCGACAATCAACGATATTTTCTTTCTTAATCCAATGCTGGGATGGGCGGTTGGTGATCGGGGAACGATTTGGCTGACCAACGATGGCGGAAATCATTGGTATTTGAACGATCTTCCTTTTGATGAAAATCTTTATTCGGTTCATTTTATGAATGAACAGGTCGGTTTGGCGGTCGGAGGATCCGTTTTACCTGGCGGTAAAAACGGACGAGCGCTTCTTTTAAGATCGGAGGATGGCGGACGAACCTGGAATTCTGTTTCTCATTGTTCATTTCCGATTTTACGAAAGGTCCGTTTTATTGCTCCTAACCGCGTTTGGGTTTCCGGCGACTCTTCGGAACTTCATCCGGGAGGAATATTTGTCAGTCAGGATGCCGGTAAGACCTGGACTCCCGATCGAGGAACAAGAAATGCCGGCTGGATCAGTCTTGTTTGGGATCCGGTCAACCGTTTTGGTGTCGGGATAGGATCGGACGGATCATTTCAAACACTTTCCGGAGCTGATCGGAAAACAAAGGAACTCCCGATCGGGCCGCGCCGTTTAAGAGATCTTGTTTGTTCGGGGGGGAGCGATCCATTGAGAATGTCCGGTGAGTCGGGACTTCTTTTGCAATCGATTGATGCGGGAGTAAACTGGACATCGCTTTCGGGAAATCTTCCGGCGGATCTTGCGGACTGTTTTGATTTTAATACGATTGAAGCCAAAGGACAATGTATATGGACCGCGGGAAGTCCGGGAAGCATTGTCTTCTTCTCCAGCGACGGCGGAGCGCATTGGAACAGCGCGTTTACAGGAGTTCAAGCGCCGCTGAAAAAGATCTTTTTCACCGACGAACAAAATGGCTGGGCCGCGGGCGATTTCGGAACGATTATTGTTACACGGAATGGAGGACGAACCTGGACTGTTCAAAGAGAAGGCGGACGAAGACTGTCCATGCTGGCTCTTTGGTGCGATAATACGGCCATTCCCTGGGAATTTTTTGTTCAGTTTGCCGGAGAAGAAGGATATTTATGCCGATTGGAGCTTCTTTGCAGGGATCTTCAAAAAGAAAAAAGCAACGATGAAATTCCGAGACTGCTCCGGCTTCAGGACGCAATGATTGAAACAGGCGCAGACGGTTTGTCGGAAAACGGAATTTTTCGGATTGAATCCCGGGATTTTTTCCGGTCCGCTGAAAAGATCTTTGAACGGTTCAATCGAGAAAACGATAATAAAGGACTTGAAAAATTTCGTGAACGTCTTGTCAGGCAGATCCGAATTTGGCGTCCGAATCTTCTTGTCATTGAAGAAGGATCTCCGAATTCGTTTCAGGCTTTTCTTGAAAGAGAGCTTCCGCTGGCAATACAAAGCGCCGCAGATCCGCTGGCTTGGCCGATTCATTTGTCCGGTTGCCGACTGATTCCCTGGAAGGTTGACCGGGTTGAAAAAATGAAACGTTTCCGTCAAAATGATCAGCGGTTGGATGGACAAACAGCTTCCGGCAACAGTCTCGATCAACATTTTAAAGGAATATGTTTGGACAGCGGTTATTTCTGTTCGTCTCTTGGAAGATCAACCGGCGAAATTGCCCGAAAAGCGAGAAGTTTTTTGGATTCCGATAATCCGACGATTCCTGAGAAGATCCGATTTGATCTTCTTTATGATCGGCTTAATACGGCCAGCAATTTTGACCGGTCCGGCAATTCAAATTCGGACAACGGTTCAATATCGGTTTCGGTCAATAATAATACATTGACGACTCGGTCGATTCCGGTTTCCAATAATGCGACGGTGAACGGATTGGGTAAAACCGAACCGGCGGGATTTTTTACCGGACTTGATATTTCTGCAGGAGGAGAAGCGAGACGTTTACCGCTGGAGATCAATCCGGTCGCGAGACAGGAATTACAGGAACGGTCGGGGCAAAGAAGACGCCTGCTGGGGATCGTTGAATCCTTTTCCGGTAAAAACAACAGATCGGGGGAAATTTTGATTTCGCAGATCAATGACATGATCCGGGGACTGGATTCGGATCTTGCCGTCGAATATCTTTTGAAAGTCGGAAAAGAACTTTATCAGCAAGGAAACTGGATCGGCGCGGAAGAAGTGTATTCGAAAATTGCTCTTGATTATCCGATGACCCCTTTAAGCAGGGAAGCCTGTCTTTGGCTGATCGCGTATTATTCAGGAAGTGAACCATTTTGGATGGCGCAGGACAAAAACAGATTTATAAAAACGGAAGCGGCACTTGGATCGGTGAACGGACAAAATGCCGGACTGCAAAGCGCCAATTCATTAAGCCGGTTGGCGCTGGACACTTCCGTTATGAATCCCGGGTTGAAGAATGCTGGTGAACTCGGAAAAATGATTCGCGATCTTCTTCCTGAACTTTATATGACGCCGGAAGTACGTTTTCCGTTGGCGATGATTCAGCGACGGCAGGGGTTTGTTAATGACGCGATGAAATTTTATTTGAATCGATCACTTGTTTCCAAAGATGATCTTTGGGGAATTCGAGCCAAAGCGGAATATTGGCTGGCGGTTCCCAATAGTTCTGAACTGCCGCCGGAAGAACAATTTTGTCCTCTTCCGTCAATTCCTTGCCGTTCCATCGTCAATAAACCTTATCTCGACGGTTTGCTCGAACCGGAGATCTGGTCCAGTGCGCAACAAACCTCACTTTCGCAAAAAAGAGTCCTTCCTGAATCGGAACGCGATAATTCAAAAACCCGAAAAGAGATCGTTTGGAAAGAGGAAAACAAGAAATTGTCTCAAGATTTCGGAACTCATATTTCTTTCCTTTATGACAATGAGTATCTTTATATCGGAATTGAAGCACAAAAAGTACCCGGCCTTGCCTATTCCGAAGACAAACGGCCCCGGGAACGGGATTTTGACCTTGATCCTTTTGACCGGATTGAAATTCAATTTGATGTCGATCGGGATTACACTACCTGTTGGAAATTTGTTTTCGACTGCCGCGGTTGGGCGCAGGAATCGGCTTGGGAAAACAGCCATTGGGATCCGCGGCTCTTTATTGCTCCGTATCAAGACGATAAAAAATGGTCTTTGGAAATAGCGGTTCCTTGGGAAGAATTGGCGCAAAAACCGCCTCTTCCTTCTGATGTCTGGGCCGTTTCTTTGCGAAGAATTGTTCCGCAACAGGGGATCGAATGCTGGAATGTCGAAAATTCCGAACGAGGCGAAAACGGTTTTGGCTTTATGACGTTCGGCATGAACGGATTTAAATAATCGGAGTTTAATATGCTCGAAAAATATACGTTTTGTAAAAGCCGACGCTGTTTGGCTCCGGCTTCTCCTGCGGTCATTCGATCTTCTGTTTCAAAACTATTTGATATTGAAACCGGAACATCCATTTTGATTCGACGCGTTGGATTATTGATTATTTTGCTGATGATGACGATGTTGTCAATGACTCCTGTTTGGGGACAGAATTCATCGTCTGTTTCCAAAAATTCTGCGGTTTCCGAAACTGGGAAAAACTCATCCGGCAGTCAAACATTTCGGTTTCGGTCTTCTTACGGAAATTCGGCTCTTGGCGCAGCGGGTTCAAAAAACAGTTCGGATTCTTATTCGAATAATAATTCGAAAAAACAATTGAATACAATATTAAATGCCGAACAAGATAATTCATCAAGTCCCTTATTGAATAATACATCAAATACAAAATCGAATAATGGTCCGGGATTTGCCGGTCAAAACGGAGTAACAACAGGATCATCTGTTCCTTATTATCCGATGAGAAATCAGGACAGAAGCGTTAGCAACCCGATCCCGGCTCCCGCGCCGGAACCGTCCGGTCAAGTGATCGCGGTTCCCGCCGCTGATCCCGCGCCGCATCGTCCGATTCAGTATGTCTTGACCCGTCAGGGTATTATTCGGGAAGGTGTTGTATTTGACCGCGATAATTCCGTTTATGTTCAGTTGATCAATCAAAAAGGCGGATTTACTATTTCCAAACTTGACATTCTTCATATTGCTTCCGCGCGGGAAGATCTGTTTGTTTGCCGACTTGCTCAAATACCGCCCAGCGACATCGGTGAACAGTTGAAGCTTGCCGATTGGGCTGTTCGCAATCAACTGATACCATCGGCGGTAAAAATGCTCAATGAACTTTTACCGACCGTTAATGGGGCAATGAAATCAATCGTTGAAAAGAAAATTCAGGAACTTGAAACGATTGAAAAAATTCGATTACGTGCGCTGAAAGCCCGAACAATTCAAGTATCCAAATTAAAGAAAAACAATCCGCAGGAGATCGAGAAACAGGAATGGGAAAATTGGTCAAAAACATTTCCTGTTTCTGTTCATGATCAATATATCAAGAGTGTTCAGCCGGTTCTTGTTAAAAGATGCGGCACCGATGGATGTCACGGAAATGAGGATTCTCAAAAATTCATTCTGCATCATAAAAGAAATGAACTTCCGACACGTGTAAGCAACTTAAAGAATCTAGCGGCGGTCCTTCATCGCGTTAATTTTCTTGAACCGTCCAAAAGCGCGATACTTGAACATCCGGGAGTTCAAAATGAAAAAGGCGAACGAGTCTATCCTTTTGGAAACGATAACGGATCGCTTCGCGATTACAAGATCTTTTTGAAATGGATTGAATCGACTTCGGGAAAAATGCAGTCCGTTACCCCCAGCCCGGATGATCGGACCGTGTCGCAAAATTCCAAGTCGCCCGTTTTGCCGGACGGAGCAGTTCCGGAAAGTTCAAACGTTCAAAATGGAGAAGATCTGCCGCGGCGATTTTCTGTTCTAAGCGGAAAAAAAGAAAACGGTTCATCCGTAACCCCGGAAAACAGCAAATCAGTTCAGATTGCTGTCAATAAAACAGAATTGGACAAAACGAGCTTCCCTAATTCTGACAGGAAAGACGATACGCAAAATAATAATTCATTGAACTCCAAAGAACATGGATCCGAGATCAATGGTCAGCAAACCGCGTCCGATATGTTTGTTTTTCAAAAAGTGGATAAAAATAAAAAAATTGTTGAAATCGGTTCCGGTAAGAAAACGTCCGGGAATAGAATTAGAAAGATCGAAAATTCAATAGTGATTCCTAAAGATATTTATGATCCGGTCCAGTTCAACAGTCGCTATCATCCGAGTCAAAAGTAACAAAAAGTCCGTCCGAAATAATCATTCTTGTATTATTTGATTGAAAGATAAGCGCGGTTAAGACGGATTGATAATCATGACGAATTGATTCTAAAGTGAAAATCATCGAGAAATTGAAAATTTGTTTCCGCGAAATCTTGTTAAATAATAAAACTCGTCTGTGTTTTTTACCTTGTCATTTTTTTAGAGTAAAAACAGTAGTTGACCCGGTTTTTTATTCTGATGTCAAAAAAACGTCGGAATTTCGAAACGAGTGGCGGTGCGGTTGAAATATTCAAATATTGATCGCGTAAGAGTATTCAGTTCGGACATCTGCAATATTTTCTGTTTTCAAACAGAAAGATTTTATGATTTTCTTTCAAAAATAAGGACGTATTTAAAAAGAATAACAGAAAAAGAGGAAACGGTGATAATTTGAGTCATTCGGCCAATTGGTCGATATGATTTTCAAGGCTTTGATCCGTTTCGTCAATCAGAAGAAAAACGATCATTGCTGTTTTTAAATACTTGAGTTTTATTCTTTCGATTTCGCTTGTTTATGAATAATTATTCTTCATAAATTTTCTCAAAACAAAAATGAAAACTCTTTACTTTCGCGAATGGGTTCTATATAATAATCAATAGCGGGAATCGAAGATCCTTTCAGAAGGTTTGGATCATTGTTTCGGTTTTCTATTACTTGTATATCAAAAAATGTTACTGAAGGTTTTCTGTTTGCGGCATAACAGTAAAAATTTTGCGTCTTGATTAAACTTGACTCAACGAAAAAGATCTGCTGAGACGCGAATTGCCTTATTTCAAAATTATGTTTGGGAGTAATCAATGGCAGAACAGATAGAGGAAGCATTACTTCAAAAAGAAATACTTTGTCCGCATTGCTGGCATAAATTTGAAACAGAAGATCTTCTTTGGATCTCCGAATCTCCGGATCTGACCGGCGATTCCAAACTAGGTCCTTATGCCAAAAAAAGATTTCTTCCAATGATGTTCACTCTTGAAGGAAATGCGATTGATATAAAAGGTTATCCCTGCCGCAAAATAGCCTGTCCGTATTGTCATCTTGAAATACCAAGAGCATCCGCGGAATTTGCTCCTTTTATGATTTCTATTGCCGGCGCTCCGTCATCGGGCAAATCTTATTTTCTGTCTTCAATGACTTATCGATTGAGAAAGTATTTTAACGAAAAATTTCAAATGAGTTTCAGCGATGCCGATCCTGACATGAACGCCCGGCTTATTGAATACGAGGATCAGCAGTTCATTAATAACGATCCGAAAAAATATGTCAAACTGAAAAAAACGGAAGAGACGGGCGATTTGTATGATCAGGTTTTAATGAACGGGATCAATATGAATTATCCGAAGCCGTTTATTTTTTCACTTGTTCCGCTTGGTACCGAATCAGCGGCGGTTCAATATCCAGAAAAAAATAAACGATCAAGATCGGTGACGTTTTATGACAACGCCGGAGAAAGTTTTCTTCCGGCCCGAAGCAATGATGATTCATCAATGACGGTTTATCATCTTCGAATGAGCCATTGTATTTTTTTTCTTTTTGATCCGCTTCAGGACAGTCGTTTTCGGGCAGCCTGTTCCGGTCATTCTTCTGATCCGCAACTAAATCTCCAACTGAATGACGAATTCAACTGGACCCCTGACCGTCAGGAGATCATTCTTACCGAAACGATCAACAAGACGAAAACATTACGAAATCTCAATATCAATGATCGGCTTGATATTCCGGTATTTTTTATTGTATCCAAATACGATGCCTGGAAAGATCTGCTCGGAATGGATATCAAGCGTCATCCCTGGATCAAAAATCCGGAGGATGGATCTTATGTTCTGATTAAAAATTATATTGAAGACGTTTCGACCGCGACGAAGGATTTGTTTCGCCGATATATTCCCGAAGTACTCGGCATGTTGGAGCAGTTTTCAACTGACACAACATTTATTCCGATTAGTGCGACAGGGGCACCGCCATCTCGTGATCCCCTGACAGGAAATTGGGGATTTCAGGTTGGAAATATCAAGCCGTTTTGGACAGAAGTTCCTTTTTTATATGCTCTGTCGAAATCGACGGACGATCTTGTTCCCGCCAAGATACTGAAATTGAAAAATGTTTGAGGTCCGGTCCTGACAGAAAATTTTTTCTATTGGCGATATTGATTTGTTGTTCAATTTGATTTTTTTCGAGTTTTATGTCAGCCTCAAGTTTTTGGGAAGATGTTTTTGACAAGTTTAGTTAACGCGATACGTTAAATTTTTATTTTCGAGTTGGCCTTCGGCCGTTTTTAATCGGAGTTTTGCTTTCGTAAGAAATACAGGAGAGTTGCGGAGAAAATTTATGGCGCAGGAACTTGTTTATACATCGGCGGCAAAAGGTTTAAAACCCGGAACGAAAGGGTTTTGTACCGTTGCGGGTTCGGACGGGATCGCGCCGGGGATTTTGCGAATTTTGGAAATGCTCAATTCTTATCGGCATCTTGGCGCCCCCAATTCTCCGGACAATCCTTCCAACTGCGCTCATTATATTGTTTTCGAGAGCGGCCGATATTGGCATCTGATTTCTAAAGTCAGCGATGCCGGTTTGGATTATTCCGGACGCGGCAATATGCTGGCGCAGCATTTTGTTTTGTCGACGGAAGAGATCGAAACTCTTGCAAATGGAAATCCAGCTGATTTTTATGCCAAATCAAACATTTTTCTCAGAAATTGGGAAGGAAAACCGAGAAAACTTTCGGAACATCCTTTATCGCTTCCTTTTTCCGGCGTTTATCCATGCAATTTATGGAAGTCTGTTACTGGCGATGCCGGTTGGGCAGGGGTCCTTGCCGCGGCCGCTGAATTCAGGCGGTCGCTCTGTCTGATTTGTTCTAAAGATCTTCCGGTACTTTCTCTTTTTCAGGAAGCGCTGGCCATTCTTCCTTCCCGATTGCGCTGGAATACTTCGTTTGCTACTTTTTATACCGTATGCCCTCCTAACGTTAACTGTCTTTGGAAGGCTGTTATTAAAGGCGAACCGGAAGAAAAACTTTTTCAAGGAAATAGCGGAACGATTTGTATTGATCTGACCAGCGAACTTCCCGAACTGCCGAACGACCCTGCTGCCGAAAAATATATTACAATCGCCCGTTCCGGTAAAATTCCGGCAGATTTTTTTGACGATTCGCGAAACAGCGTTAAAAATATTTCGAAACAGGATCCGGAAAATATTTTTTTCGCAAAACCGGATTCGGGATCTTCCCGCGTTGATACCGTATTTTCAAAAAATCTTTCCGAAAATTCTTTTTCAAAATCATTATCTAATAAATTATCGCAAAGATCTTTCAAACCGGTCGACGATAAATGCTCAACGAATTTAAACATGCATGACAGCAGTAAGGAAAATTCGCAGACAGATCAAAATTTTCTCGATAATAAAGATCTTTCCGCAAGCGGTAATCGTTTTTCAGCGGGCCAAAATACATCTTCTGTTGACATTGATTCGTTATTTTCAGATATAACGAGTTCATTATTAAAGAGTAAAGAAGCGTCTTCCGATTCCAAGAATCCTTGTTTCGAAAAAGTTAATGACTCCCTGATCAATGGAAAAGCTTTGGCGGATAGGAAATCGGCATCCGCGAATGACAAGCGGCAAAATTTATCTCTTGGTCGTTTAAAAGAGAATATCGATTTATCTGAAATGAATTCCGGACATGAGGTTTCGTTCGATAAATTGCGACAAATTACTAAGAGCGGCAGTATCAAAATGTGTGAATCATCATTTCGTCTCCCCAAAAATTATCAGGAAGACAAGTTAACGCGGGGATCAAAAAGTTTGATGACGCTTTTTATTTTATTGATTGCCGCCAGTGTTGTTTTAGCGATTTTTATTTTGTTTTCTGTCAGCAGTCAAAAAAACAGAGAGACGAAAACTAAAAATGCGGAACCGGCGGTTTCATTTGAAAGCATTCAAAAGAAATCTTTGGAGTGAAGATCAGTATTGAAATGAAAAGAAATAGGTCGATACATTTATGGATTTCCGTTCTAACGTTAAAAGAACAATCGATTTAGTCTATCAGCGAAAGTGACGGAAAATTAATAGGAGAACAGTATAAATTTATCCGGATCCGAAAAATTCCCAGCGTTAATTGACGAAAAGATCAAATAAAAGGAAATATAAAATTTATTTTATTAACCGCCGACATTTTTATAATCAAATTTCCGTCGGTTGACTTTATAAACTGGCAGCTCATAAAGCGCCGAAGTATGAAAAATTTTTAACAGATATGAAACGAATCCGTTGAACGGAGCGAGTTAAGATGGAATATCAAAAAATAGTGGAAGCGATTGAATCAGTGCTTGAAGCCGCGGATGAAAGCGTCATTGACAAGATCCCGGAGCTTTCCAAAGAATATGCCCGCGCCTGCCGGGAAGTTAACGAGCGGCTGGATGAATGCGATCTTTTTCTTCGAGCCGATCATTACGCGGAAGCGTTGCGGTTGGCGGACGCGCCTCCCCGGCTCCTTGACAGCTGCGGAATTCTTCAAATCGAGCGTCTTTCCGAATGGAAAAATGTTTGCGTAATGGTTGAAACCGCAGAATCGCCTGAACCGATCAACAAGGAGGTCATGAACCGTTTGATCAGTGTTCTTGACTCAGGATCTCTTCCGTTGGTGCGCGAACTGCGGCGTCTCATGTTGATCAAAGCGCCGCTGATACAACGTCTTGAGATCCTTCATCAACTTTTCGAACTTGAGCCGATGAACGCCTGCTGGATCGCTTCAATTCCTCCGCTGGAACAGGCGGTCGCGGAAGATCTGTCGGAACGCTTCGATTTGCTGAAAAACAAAAAAGAGACATTAACCGAAGCAATGGATCTTTATAAACAGGCGGAAAACATAAAATGGCAAAATCGGCCGGAAGATCTGTTTCATAAATTTAAAACATGGCAGCGCAATATGACGCTGCAGTTTGCGCTGATTGATTTGCGCAAGATCGCGGAAAATTCCGAGCCTGTTCTCAAAGAAGTAACAGAATCCCCTGACGATTTGGAAGGAAATCTTCATAAACTGGAATTTTCAATTGCGCAATGGTCAAAAATAATTAAGGACAATAATGTTCCTGAAAAAATTATTCCGTTCGATATAAAAGAAAACATACGTCCTGTTTTCGAAATGTATGATAAAATCTGTTACCAATACGAAACGATAAAAAACAATTGGGACAAGATCAATTCGTTCGCGGAAGAGTTCAGAAAAGAGTCGAATCAGTATATCATTTCTTTGCAGGAAATAGAAAAGTCCTGGTATGAATTATCGGCAATGGCTGAAAGTGCGCAGCTGGAATTGCCGGAACCGATAAAAATATTTTATGAACAGGAATTTACCAAAGCCCGAAAAAGAAAATCAAGAAATCGTCTGCTTCTTTGGGGAAGTATTGGCACCGGTGTTTTGCTTTTAATTCTAATCGCCGTTGCGGTTTGGATCACCTCCAAATAATAAAAATGTTAAAATTTATACAAGATCGTATTTGCGCGGCAGTTTTTTCCAAAATAAGGACTGCAAAAAAGTATTGAATTTTTCATATTATTGGTTTTCCTTTTATTTGTTTTCAACCGATCCTCTTTATAACAATGAGATTTTTTGCTGAATAACAATGAAAAAAGATATTATTCTTTATGAACTTGAAAAAAACGGGAATCGTATCCCAATTTCCGAACGTGAATTGATCCGTCGATCCGAGAAAACAGGCGTGCGCAAAGGGGATCTTATTTTTTCATTTTCCTATATTTATGTGAACGGAAAAAGAATGACCGCGCAGAACGTTCCTGTTCTTCAGCCGATCTTTGAGCGTTTTAAACAAGAAGATTACGAAGAACTCGAAGGCGTTGACGATCTTGAGGAAGGCCGGTCGGCGAAACTGCTTGCTTTGATCAAAGAAAAAAATCCGGAAATCGTTAATTCCAATGACTCGCCGGAAAATCTTTTGCGCAAAACACTCGAAAAATCAAAAACTGAAATGCCAGTTCGATCCATCGATCATCTTCTCGCTCAAAATGGGAACAATGTTGAAAAATCGCAGGAAGCTCAAAAAGTTTTTTCTGAAAATGATAAAATTGAAGCCGAAAAAGCGGTAATAAAAAATATTGAAAATGAATTTTCTGACGGGATTAGCGATGAACTGTTTTCGACAACAGTTACTGAACTCGTTCCAAAAGATACTGTTCCGCAAAAAATGTCTGCCGTTTCAGGAGATGAAGAAGTCGCTGTTCGGACACAAAAGGCCGCCGCTGCTATTGAAAGTTTTAAAGAGTACCAAAAAAGTAAAAATAAAAAACTGATTCTTTCAACGACCGTTTATACATTGTTGGCCATATTTTTAATTTCCGGTGTTGTTTTGGCAACGCAAACAAGATTCTTTGAAGATCTCTTCAGAAAATTTCGAAAAAAAGAAGAATATGTCGGCAGCAATCCTGTTTTAAAAGTTGATAATGATTTACTGTCAAAAAATGTTCCGTCAAAATCTCCGGCCATTTTTTCAGCTCAAAATGATGCGAAAAATGAAGATCCTCCTAAAAATGATTCGCCAAATAATAAAGTCACTGATAATGCTGCTCTCGAACATAAAATCGACAATCATGACTCCGAAAAATCGAAAACGGACGACAGTCAATTGAGTAATAATTCAAATAATAAAATTGAGGTCAAATCAACTCCGCAAGAAAATTCCGTTCAAAATAAAACTCTGAATTCGGACAAAAAGCCGGACCAGAATAAAGCGTTGAATCAAAATACAATGTTGGGTTTAAGTCAGACATCAGGTTCAAGTAAAATATCAGGTTCAAGTAAAGATTCTGAAAAACGTCAACTTTTGGCTTCAAACCGAAAGGAGATCTCCGGTCAATCGGAGAAAGCAAAAAATTCCCGTCCGGAGGAAAATAAAGCTGCCGATAAAAATGAGACGGTCAACGCGATAGCGGAACCTGACGCTGTATCGATTTCAGAAAAAAAAGAAGATCTTTCTCAATACGCGCTTTCCAAAGTGATCGCCGGTTGGAAAGGAAATCTTGAGATTCTCGCTAAAGACCGGTTTGCAGGAAAGGTTGCGCCGGAAGCGGGAAAACTTGTTTGGGGGTCACGGGTCGGCAAACCGTTGGAAGGGCCGGACGGAACACCTAAAACAGCAATTTTGCTTAATGGAACATCGGAAAAGGTAACGTTTTCGCTGGATGCTTTTCCTAACGGTGATTTTATTATCAACCTTGATTTTTTTGTTGCAGAAGCTATCTCAAAAGGAGGCAAGGCTAAAATTCTTTCCGCCTGCTGCAGAAATTCTGATGATCCGGTTTCTGTCGTTTTGGAAAAAGACCATAAGCTTTACGGAATGACGGAAGGCTTTTATAAAAGTGGTGATCTTTTATATGAATATGTTCATAAAACGGAACCTTTTATTTATTCGTTCGATGTTTGGTATCATTTGATCGTTGTTCGGAAAAACGGTTTGATGTATTTTTATATTAATAATAAACTTATTTCTGCACCGTTTAAAATTTCTTCCGAAAAAACCAAAACGAGAAAAATAGCGATCGGCGGTAATCCGATCGCGGACGAATACGCCAGTTGTCGAATTGCTAATTTTATCTTGGCGGTTCCCAAACCAAATAAGAAATAGATCTGTAATAACGCTGTTGTCAATGACATACATTTTTATATCAAATGTCTTTTCAACAGATGTTGGTAAACGATTTTATACTCCTCTCCATTTTAAATTTCCGTTCTTTCCGCCGATTGATTCCGTATGTCGGCTGTTCATTTAACGTCAGAACGGAAAATCATAATAAGAGCGGTCTAAACGGACAGATATGATTGGGCCGACAGACGAAGATAATCAGAAGTGGGCGCCAAAGTTGAATCCGCTGATTGTTGTTCCCCGCCGTATTCAAACGAAGACAATCAGGAGTGGGCGCAAAAATTTTCTATTTATCTGCAGGGGTAAAACCCATTACCGTCAGCCAGGCCCAAGCGCGATTGAGCCAGTCGCCGACATGATCGCCTTTTGCGTTACCGCCGAAACCATGATTTACTTTTGCGTAAATATGTATTTCCGCGGGTATATTCATTTGACGGAGTTTATGATAAACAGCAACGGAACCCATTGGAGAATAACCGTCGTTGTCTCCATGGATGAAACACATTGGAGGCGTCATTGTGTCAAAGACGAAATCGTTTACTATTTTACTGTTATTTCCTTTTCCTGTATTGGGGCCGTCGTTTCCATCTTCCAAAACATAAGCGGGATAAACAGGAATCGCGAAATTAACATGAGCCGGTATTTTATCAATTTCATCAATCGGATCATAAGATGGACTCAAGGCGCAACTTGCGGTCATGAGCGTCAAATGTCCGCCTGCGGAGAAACCGGTAATTCCGATCTTGTCCGGATTGATTCCCAACTCTTTTGAACGGGCCCGAATATCTCGAACTGTTCGTTGCGCGTCCTGCCAAGCGGCCAGGTGTTTGGGATTTCCTTCCCGACGCGGGATCCGATAACGGAGAATAACAGCGGTCATTCCTTTGGAATTATAAAATTCAGCGATTTTGGCTCCTTCATGCGGATAACAAACTTTTCGATAAGATCCGCCGGGACAAATTATGATACACGAATCTGTTTTCTTTACCTTCGGTTGCCAGATCTCATAAACGGGAATATCAATTTGCGAATAGAGAGTTATCTTTTGCTGACAGGCGGCAATACGGTCCGCTTCCGTTACTTCATTTTTCTCCAACGGTGCTTTTTGCGGCCAAACCGGACAGATCTGAATTTTCGATCCCGACGCGAAGACAGATCCGGTCAGTATTAAAAACATAAATAAAATTTGAATTCTTTTTTTCATCTCAAGCCTTTTGTTTTTCTTCGAGTTATACCGATTCCATTATGAATTTTCCGTTATAACGTCAAAAGAACAGCCGGTTCACGCAGTTAATTGGCGAAGATGACGGAAAATTTAAAATAAAAGCAATAAAAACAGATCGAAAAATTCCTTTTTGTCAACTGTTTTAAGAGTCATTGAATTTTCAAACAATTTGAAAATAATGAGAATTTCAGTTTATCGGTTTTGGATATTGTTTTCAAGAGATCCGTTTAAAAATATTTGTATAAAAAAGTCGAAAAATATTCTCTTGAATAACTTTATTATATTGAGTATAATTAACCGGCATTCCGGATGAAAAGAAATTAAAAACAATTTAAAAGGATTGAAAACATGAAAAATTTTTTATTGATTCTTGTGATCCTGCTGACGGCGGCCGTTATTTGCCTTGGAGTTAAATTACGTCAGACAAAGGGAGACAATCAGGCATCCGCAGCTTCGGTTCAGACAAAAGCGGAACAAACTGAACAGGCATCGATTACAGTTTCCGAGTCCGTTTCAACAGACGATCTTGCCAAATCTTCCGATTTCGCGACAAATAAAACGTCCGCGGCACCTGTTCCCGAACCGGCTTCACCGTCTCCGCTTCCGCCGCCTGCTTCGGTGAAAGCCGTACCCGCTGAATCCGTTCCGACTCCGGCCCCGAGCGCCCAAGCGAAAAAAAGTTCCGATTTTCTTTCCGGACTGATTTCTGAAGATGTTTTTGTCATTCCTGAAAATTTAACGAAAGACGAGTTGATTGCCCGTCATAACAATTGGTCCAATATTCAAAAAACGCTGACAACGGCGTTCGCGCGAAAAAAACTGGCAGCCGATACTGTTATTATCAAACGAATTCTTGCGTTAAAAGATCTTTCTTCCAGCGATAAAGTCAAGTATTCCAGCGAACTGGCCAAATCTCTTCTTCAGGGAATTGCTGAAACAGGAGATCCCGTCATTTTAACGCAAGCGGAGGCTTTTATTAACGATTGTTTGAATTCCGATAATCCGGAAATTCGTTTTTCCGCGGTCAATTTTAAAAGCGGAATCTTTGAAACGCGTCTGCTTCCGTTGTATCGAAGTAAAATTTTAGCCAATCTGCCGGAGGGGGTTACCGAAGAACAGGTTCTGACTCAAATGCGCGGACCCGCTCCGAAAAAATACACTCCCGAAGAATTGAATCGGGAACTACTAAGTGTCGGACATGACATCATCGCGTTTTTAATGGCTCATCCGGAATTTGTTTCGCGTATTGATGATCTTACCGGAATGATGCAGCAGATCGACGAAAAGACAGGACAAAAAATTCTTATCGAATTGGTCGATTCAATGCGTACTTCCGGTAAAGAAAGTTTGAAACGGGCCGCGGAGCGCTTTGAAGGTCCATTGCGAATGGCTAAATTACCCGGTTCCGAAATGAAAGTCGAAGGTCTCTTTCTCGACGGTAAACCGATCGACTGGAAAAGTTATAAAGGAAAAGTCGTTCTTGTCGATTTTTGGGCTACCTGGTGCGGACCGTGTCTCGGAGAAATTCCGAATATGCTCGAACAGTATAAAAAATATCATGATAAAGGTTTTGAGATCGTCGGATACAGTATCGACGAAGATCTTCAGGCCCTCAAAAAATTTGAAGCGGATCGAAAACTTCCCTGGAAGGTTCTTTCGTTAACAATGTCGACGGAAAAAGGCATGACCAACTTGGCTGAATATTACGGAATCAATTCTGTTCCGACCATGATTTTGATCGGACGCGACGGGAAAGTCATACGAACCGATGCCCGCGCCAATGTTCTGAACAAAGAACTTGAAAATCTTTTCAAATAATATTTCGTTCATAATAAAGGCCCTCCGCGCGCTTGACGTTTGAGGGCTTTTTTTCTGTCGTATTTGAACTAACAGAACAACTTTGTGAATCGGCAGTTCTTCTGACATTATACAGCTTTCATTATAATTTTTCGATCTTCCGTCGATTGATTTTGTAAATCGACAGTTTTTTTGATGTTGGATCGAAAAATTCATTAAGAAAATAATTTTGATCAGAAAAGAAACAATCGACACAAGTTGAGAGAGATCTTTTCAGCAAAGATCGTTTTAAAAAAACGTTTGTTCCAAGGCGAGAAACTTGCGTTCAACGGGAGGTCTGTTTTCCGCAGTCCAAAAGAAAACAGGGATTGCATTTTTCGAATAAATATTCGTTGGCAAAGGATCAAGATGATTTTTCTTTCTTTTTCTTTCCAATAAAAAATGAAGAACCGGTCCGCCATCCGTTGTCAACCGGTTTGTCTCTGTTATATTTGCGTCCGTAATCTCCTTCTGATCGAAAAGATCCATTGGTCCGCCGCAATGTTTTTTAGATTCTGACGGCAATTGGAAAATACGCCGCCATATATTTTCCGCGGATCTTGAAAAATCATTGCCGGAAAGTTTTGCCGAATCGATTGTTTCATCAAAACCGGAATTTACCGTTTGGGATCGGGTGAGCATCGATTGAACAACATCAGCGGACGATCCCGGGAGAGAAGAAGGAATGCCGTCCCAAAAAGCAAAAAGAACCTGAGAATGCAGGACGAGCCAATCACCCAATTGTTTGTATTGTTTTTGACGGAGCGGATCGAATTCCGCGTTTTTGATTTCTTTCAATTTTTCAATGTATTCCGGTTCATTTTTTATCAACGGAAGTTCCAAAAAATTTTTTCCGCAGCGTTCAAGCAGACGATCGAAATGGTCCTGATTTTTCAAGGTCAGTCGAAAGATCTCTTTTTTCATCGGGAGTACTGCCTGAAAATGGAGTATATTTTCGCCATCGTCGTTAAGTTCGAAAACGGTTTCCGCCGCAATTTGATCCGCGCCGTCCGCCATTCCGGAAAAAAGATAAACGGAGTTGACCGACGACCGACCTTTTTTTAAAACGTTCAGAATACTGACAAGAATATTTTTAAACCGCATTTTTAACCGATCTTTTGCGTCAAGATCGGATAAACAGCCCGGAATGTCAAACTTGTTACGATGACCGGTTACCGCAAAGCAAAAATTTTGATCGTTCATTGTTTTTTGTTTTAATACGTATCGGATTTTATCCTTCGCAGGATAAAATTCTCAATGCGTTAAAAAGTGTTTTCCCGGGTCAGATTGATCTTGTCGAAATCGGAAGTACTGATAAACCAAATCCAATCGGCGAATCGGATATTATAAGCGGCGGCTTTTTCCTGCGCTTCGCGAATTTGAAGTTCCCGTTCCGCTTTTTGCATGGACTGATCCTTGTTTGCTGTTTTTTCAGGCTGTTTTTCAGAAGCTGATTTTTGAGAAGAACTTGAATTGGCGGGAGATTTTTCCTCTGAAAGAGTCAGAAGAGCCGGATCGATTCGCGCGGAGGCGAGAAGAGCGATTTTTTCACCGGATTTTTTACCGAAATGGATGGAAAGCAAAACGCCTTCTTTCATCCGTATTTCAAAACTTCCGTTTTCTCCCGCGATAACAGGTTCCGATTGGCCGGGACGCAAAAGATCAAAATTAACGATTTTAAATCCTTGCGGAAGTGATCCTTCTTTTTTTAAGATCAGTTCACGCAGTGATTTCTTTTCCCGCAGAATGTTCGCCCAATTTTCAGGAAGTCGTTCAACAGAAATAAACTTTAATTTTCCAAGTGCGTCGGCAGCGTCATTGATCTTTTTATTGACAGGCTTCTTATTATTCGTATTCGGCTGGTATTTTCCGTTTTGGGCAATAAGATCCTGATCAAGGGTCCAAACGGAGTCAAGCGCTTTTTCTGGAGTTTGATTAAAAGAAACATAAGAGCCCGGAATCGGTTCGTTTTCTTTTGAAATTTCGTAACGGTGAATTCCCCAGTTTATAATATTCCAGCGGCTGATGCGCAAGAGATCGCGGTTCACCCAGTCCAGCGGATCGACAGAAAGACGGTCGGACATTGGCAACAGCTGTTCGGCACCGGAATCATTGGTCGCTTCTGTCGAAAAATCGACCGTATAAATCATGTCCTCGCCAGGAATGCGCAAATAGCGAACATCTCGTAAATGAGTGCTTTCAGGAACTTTGGCGCCGATAATGGCATTAACAAGAAGATCTCCGCCGGATCCGGTCATTTTAACGAGAATACCGGTCGTCTCTTTATCTTCGGGCGCGGCGCCAGTCGGATCGACCACTTGACAGGATCGAAACAGTTCAAGAACTTTTTTAGCATCGGATCCTTCTTTAAGTTCGTCAAAAAGTCCTTGAACGGAAAGCTGCAGGAATGGCGAAACGACCCGAGTCATTTGAGTTGTGTTTTCAGCCGGAAAATCATAATAACTGCCGATTTTCCAAGAGCCGTCGGATTCGGAAAGCCGAAGAGTTTCTTTTTTACCGCTTTGGGAATTCAATCGGGTAATTTCCAATGTTTTCAAAACGGTCGGATCGGCAAAGCCCGCAAAAAGTTTTTTACCAACCAATTTTTTCGGCGTTGAAACGGGCGGTTTCGGCTGAAAAATCAGCCAGAGAGCCAAAACGATCAGGGCCAAAACGGATATTGCAAACGTCTTAAAGAGTTCTTTGGAATCTTTTGTCATAACGGCTCCGAATTGTTTTTATACTGCCAACATTTGTAAAATTTTCATTATCCCGCCGAATGACCGTGAACCTACTTTTCTTCTGACACAAGAACAGAAAAGACAGTCGGTTTTTCATCCTGTTTTTTATAAATCGGTCGGAATATACGTTCCGCGCCGCAAGTTGTTTTTGTTTTGCAAGCGGAATAATTTCTGTTCCATCATCCGAAGTATTCGGGGGAGAGAGATCTTCCTCAAGTTTTTGAGATCTGTCCTGCTGGCCGAGGACAGTTGAAGATCAAACGGTCCGAAATTGGTCAAACGGTCAGAAGCAGCAGCAGGTAAATAACGACCAAAAATATAAAAAGAGATCCGGCAAACCGGGCCGCGTGCCGGAAAATCGGACCAAGCTGTTCATGACGTGTACCCGCATGAACAAGGGCGTATGCGATTACAAGAGGGATCATCAGCCAAATTTGCCGAAAATCAAGGAGAGCGAACAGTTCCATAGTTTTTGCTCTTGTCGAAAATTATTGAATTTGTCAGTTTAAAAATATACGATTTCAACGCGCCGGTTTTCAGAAAAATTTCTGATCCGGCGGCGTTCAAAATATTGACGATGTCGCATCGGGAATGATCTTAGAAATTCCGGCGGTGCGGCAAGAGATCTTTTTAGAATACTGCCGTATCTTAATTTTTTGCTTTAATGATATCAATGCCGGCATAAGGACGCAGGGCATCGGGAACGACAATGGATCCGTCTTTTTGCTGGTAAAGTTCCATCAGGGCGACGAGTGCCCGACTGATCGCGATAGCGGTTCCGTTCAGTGTATGAACGAAATTGGTTCCCTTTTCGCCCTTAACGCGATACCGGGCATTGAGCCGTCGTGCCTGATAATCGGTGCAATTGGAAGTGCTTGTAACTTCTCCGTATTCATTTCGACCGGGCATCCAGGCTTCGATATCGAATTTCCGGTAAGCGGGTCCGCCGAGATCCCCGGTCGCGGTATCAACAACACGATAAGGGAATTTCAATTCATCAAACATACTTCGTTCAAGTCCTAAAAGTTCCAAGTGCATTTTATCACTGTCTTCCGGCAGCGTAAAGGCGAACATTTCAACTTTCGAGAACTGATGCACTCGGTAAAGTCCGCGGGAAGCCCGGCCCGCCGCGCCCGCTTCTGTCCGGAAACAATGACTGATTCCGCAATACCGCAAAGGCAAACGTTCGGCATCGAGAGTTTGATTGGCCATAATTCCGCCCAAGGTGATTTCGGCGGTTGCGACAAGACTCAGATCGGTATTATCAATCGAATAGATCTGCGTTTCATTTCCGCGGGGAATGTAACCGGTTCCTTGCAAGACATCGTTTTTAGCCAAGTCCGGGGTAATATGCGGAATGAAGCCCGCTTTCATCAGACGGTTGACGGCGAATTGTTCCAAGGCCAGTTCGAGAAGAACCGCTTCGTTTTTAAGAAAATAGAAGCCGGCGCCGGTAACACGCGCTCCGCCTTCGAAATCGATCAGATCCAATTTTTCACCGAGTTCGACATGATCAAGCGGCTTGAAATCGAATTCGGGAACAGGGGTCTTTCCGTAATCGCGGGCGGTATTGGCGGTATCGTCTTTTCCGATCGGGGCTTCCGGGTGCGCCATGTTCGGAATACAACGGTAAATGAGATCGGCCTCCGTTTCGATCTTTTCCAGTTCAGAACGGTAGACGTTGATTTTTTCGCGAAGAAGACGGCCTTGTTCCTTGCGATCTTCCCGTTCTTCCGGGGTTTTAGCCTGACCGATCGTTTTGGAAACAGCATTGGCCTGTTGATTCAGAGATTCAATTTCCCGCTGTTTGTCGCGGCGGACATTCTCCAGTTCCAAAAAACGATCGACGTCAACGATCATGTTACGATTTTGGCAGTTCAGTTTTACCGCTTCCGCGTTTTCAATTACAAATCTGCGATCAAGCATTGTTTCAATCCATATAAAACAGGGTTAACATTGCGAATCCGTCCGGGTCTTCCCCGGAGGTTGTTGTTTATTTTCAGGTTAATCAAAAATTTTCTCGTTATTATCGATCCGATTTTTCAGGATCTTATATTCAGGATCTTATATAATGATCGTTATTTTAGCGATTCATTAACCTCCTGACATCAGCGGATCATGTTATTCAGTCGGCGATTATTTTAAGGATCATTATGATCAGCCGACCGTATTCAATTGGCGGGAGATTAATCAATATGTCTCATTTTGGAAAATTCGGGAACGAAAGGAAGCTTTGTTCCGGGGATCATTGATCCATGCGGCCAGTAGACGAAAAAGGCCTTGCCCATCATGTATTTTTTCACAACATAATAGGGAACGTTTTCAACGCTTTTGGGCGAACCGTCCGAACTCCAAAGCCGACTGTCATGACTGAGTCCGCTGTTGTCGCCGAGTGCGAGATATTGTCCTTCTTCCAAATCATAAATGGCCGACCAAGTGTTTCCGTAGCCGGACCAGGCTTGAGGATCAGAAAGAAATTTCGTGTAAAGATCTTCTTCGGCAGCGGAAACTGCTTTGGCCGAAAGATGGTCGCTTCGCTGATTGCCTATTTCATAAAGCGATTTCAAATTTTCAGGAAGCGGCTCCATTCGGTTGCCGGTAGCGATATAATAAATATCTCTTAAGATTTTAAGATGATCAATTTTGACTTTAAGTCCCCGGACACCAATTGCGGCGGGCGAAAGATCCCGGGCATTAGGGTCGCGGTTACGGGGAAGGAGCGCCTTTTGTCCGTTCGGGAAAGGTTTGCAAAGCTGGTCGTAACGTCCGGCCTGCGGGAATTCAACTTCGGATCCGTCAATGACGACTCTCATCTGTTCATCGATATTTATGAACTGAAAATGAAACGATCCTTTTTTTAGGGGGTAAACGGCGACATCGGGAGTATAACCGGCGATACCGGGGATCTCCAGCGAGATTCGCCCATCGAGTGGATGCAGACGGCAAAGGAATTTCTGTCCTCCTTTGACCAGTTCAAAAACAAGAACTTGCTGTTCCGTGAAATCGCTGTCCTCAAGTGTCACTTTACAGGAAAGGGAAAGATCGCCTGTCCAGTTGGCGCCGAATCCTGAAGGCGCTTTTCGGCACTGATAATTTCCTGCCCGATTGCGAAATATATTGGGGGAATAAGCGTCCGGTCCGTTGAAAATCGCGATACCGGCGTTATAGGACGAAAAGTCGAGGATCAGCTGCGGATTATTCGCGATGACCCCCGATTTTTCCGTTTCCGGAACAAGGGAATTTTCCTGCAAATAGAACCAGTCCTGCGAGGACGGAACAATATGACGGTAACGAAGCCAATAAACTCCGGCAAGATTGCCGCTGTCAGGATCAATCATCGGCTGAGAAGCGGCCCGCAGTGTTCGGATCGAATCGCCGCTGTTTTTAACGACATCGCCGCCGAACTGAAATGATTTGCCTTTGTTCAATTCGACCCAAGCGGTTACGCCCTGTCCCGAGTCGGAAAGAAGATCATACCAGCGTTTGGGCCAGCCGAGTTTATAAATGTTTTCTTTCAGCGGATAATCATTGTCGTAAACCGTCTGAAGCATCTGCTGAAGGTTCGTCAGAGGTTTTCTCATAATTTCAAAATCGCCGTATTGCCCATCGGGAAGTTTCTTTTGAACGAAAATATCGCCGTATTGAATTCTCAAACGCTCATTGGGCAGACCGACGATTCGTTTGATGAAATTGATTTTGGGTTCCGCGGGCGCTCGAAAGACGGAGACATCCCAACGATGAACCGGACGGTCATCGAATGTACATTTGCTTACAAGAATACGATCTCCGTTGAAAGACGGAGTTTTTTCGCCGAAAAAACTGGTAAAACCGCATTGGGGGCAAGTTCCCCCGACGACCCTGCTGGAAGAGGGGCGGTTAGTGCTGTTGTCCATTTCTTCGCTGGCGTTGACCTGAAAACGGAACCCGCATTGATCGCAAAAAAGGTCTTTATGCCGCCCTTTTAGTGTTGGGGCCATTGATCCGGTCGGGATCACAAAAGCTTCCGCTTCAAAAGTTTTGATAAAAAATGCCAGCAACAGAGCGAAAACGAGACTTTCGACAAAATCCCGAAATGATTCAAAGGATGATACTTTTTCTTCTTCGCAATTTTTCTGTTCTTCCGGTTGGGATGTTTCCAGTTCGGATTTAACCTGCATCGTTTTCGTTTTATACATTGTGAATTTCTTTGGCGTAAATAAAAATTTATTACTTTTTGATCAAAAACAAAATAATCCCCGGAGGGCACGGAAGGATCTTGCCCCATTTCAAGAATTTGAAAAACAGAGATGTTTTATTCTATATTATTATAGGCGGATTGCTGGTTTTTTCCATTCCCCGGAAATAAACTTTTTCAGGAAATACGTATTTTATGAAAAATTTACAAGATTTTTATCTTTTTTCTCCCTCCCCTTGACTAAATTTCAACTCCTTCTAAAATATCTTACATGTTATTTTTAAGAATAACTTTGTTTGTTAGGGGTATTGTGTAAAGGTAGCACGAATGGCTCTGAACCATTTAGTCGGGGTTCGAATCCCTGTTCCCCAGTTTTTTCCTTCATAGCATGGTGTTTCTATGATTAATCTTTGTCTTAGAAAAAGTCGTTGGTGTTTTGTTGTTTTTTTATTAATTTTTCCTGTTCTCTTAACATGGATCTATTTTTCACTCGGTGAAAACTATCCTCTATTTCAAAAAATCACCTATGTAATACTTAAAACAATACAATTTCTCCTTCCAATCTGCTGGACAACTTTTATTTTGAAGCAAGCCTGGCATGTTCGAACCTGTAATCGACATGGTTTATCAGAAGGTTTCATTTGGGGCTTGATCGTTTTTATTGGAATTATTCTGTTTTATTTGAATTTAAGGAATGTATCCACATTTGCTTCTTCCTTTATCAAATTTCAGGATACTCTCCTGGTACGATTCGACCGTTTGAAAATGAATACCCCCTTCATTTTTATTCTGCTTGGGATTTTTTACTCAATTATTCACTCCGGCCTGGAAGAATACTACTGGCGCTGGTTTGTTTTCGGACAAATGAACAAACGCATCAAGACC
>CAZZEF010000018.1:0-1287 GCA_964652875.1 uncultured Planctomycetaceae bacterium | reverse complement strand
GCTGGTTTGCCTTCCGTGAACTCCACTCCTTAATTAAACCAAAAACAAGTACCTCTTTTCCTGTTCTCCCCGCCCTTTTATCAAGTCTCTGCTTCACTCTGCACCATATTATTATATTGTCAACTTTTTTTGGATTCAATTCCTTTATCACCTGGGTTTGCGTTTTCGGCGTTTTTGTCGGTGGTATCTATTGGTGTTGGCTCTACTATCGCTCCAATTCGATCCTGGGACCATGGCTGGCTCATGGCTTGGTTGACTCTGCTCTTTTCGTGGTTGGATATATTGTTCTTTTTAGATTAATCTAATTATAACGAATACAAAAATGAAGAAATATGAATTGTTTAGACAAACCAGAAAAAGAGGGGATTGTGGTTCGGCTTTATATCAATTAAAATAAAATAGTAATGTAACTAACGGAAACCCTAATGGAGGTAATGTCATGAAAAAAAGAAAAACATATTCGCCGTTATATCGGGCTAAAATAGCCCTCGCCGCTATGCGCGGTAATAAAACGATTAATCAACTCGCGGAAGAATTCAATGTTTCAACTCAATTCATAATAAAGTTGAAAACACAACTGAAGGAGGGATTAAAAGAAAAGATTGTTGAAATCTTTCAGACCACAAGCCCTTCTAAAAAATCGACCATGTACCCGGATGAAAAAAAACATGCCAAAAAACTTCTTCAACTCGAAACGGAATTTGAATGGTTAAAAGGACGTATTCCACCAATAACAGAAATACAGTGTCAAATGGTTGATCCCGATAATCCTAATATAACCGTCGTTAGACAATGTGAATTACTCGGACTCTCCCGTTCCACTTATTACTTCTACGCTTCAAAACAAAAACGATAGAGATAACTCAACGTCGTTTTAAATCCCTTCTTTTCAAAACAGGCAAGACGCCTGTTTTGAAGGAAATGGACAAAGACATCGCTCTCAGAAAAGACAGTATTGTTACGTCCTACAGTATATTATCTAATCCTTTTGTAAAAAGTGTAATTGTATTAATAGGTATTAAAAGTCTGTTTTATCATGAATATTATGGTTATTCTATGTTCATTTAAAAAAATATCGTCTGTTCTACTTGTCTTGATTGATAATTTCGGGTATCATATAGGAATAATTATAGGGTTCCTTGTATTGTTATATAATTGGAGAATACCATGACAAAAAGACTCTTTACGAGTGAAGCTGTTAGTATGGGACATCCAGATAAATTAGCGGACCGAATTTCCGATAGTGTTCTGGATGCATGTTTGAATGAAGACGCAATGAGCCGTGTG